>JALSGI010000923.1 GCA_026982835.1 Planctomycetota bacterium
GGGGGATACGTCCCGCAACATGCGGGTTTGCCGGACCACGGCGTCTTTGGTAACCCTTGTGCTGATGGCCATTTCATCGCGCAGCAGTGAGGAAAACTTCTTATAATCGTCCCCGATAACTTTTCGCTTTCCTCCTCCGAGATGGCAAGCATGTGCAGCCCGTCGAAGCGGCGATACCAGCGTTCGGCCCAATTGTTCCGCCGCGCCCAGGGGGTGCTGGCCGGGGGGGTGTCGAGCCAGTTTCGGGCTTACGGCTATCCCCACCCGCTGTTTTACACCCGCGGGGAAGGGGCCTGGATCTGGGACGCCGACGGAAACCGCTACCTGGACTTTACGCTGAGCCAGGGACCGCTGATTCTGGGCCACAGCCCGCCGGAGCTGCTGGCTCGCGTGGCCCAGGCCACGGCCCAAGGGCAAATCTACGCCGGCCAGCACGAAGCGGAGCTGGAGCTGGCCGAGCGGATTGCCCAGCTGGTCCCTGCCGCAGAGCTTCTTCGCTTTTCGCTCTCCGGCAGCGAGGCGGTGCATGCGGCCATTCGGCTGGCTCGCGGGCTGACCGGTCGCCCCCTGGTGGCCAAGTTCGAGGGCCACTATCACGGCTGGCTGGACAACGTGGCCTGGAGCATCACCGGCCGGGAGGAGGAGCTTGGGCCGCCGGAATCCCCCCGACCGGTCCCCTGGAGCCAAGGCGTGCTCCCCCAGGAAGCGGAGCACCTGCTCCTCCTTCCCTGGAACCGCCCCGAGATCGTCGAACGCCTGCTCCGCCGGCATGGGGATCGCCTGGCCGCGGTGATCTGCGAGCCGGTCATGTGCAACAACGGCTGTATCGTGCCCGAGCCGGGCTTCCTGGAGTTGCTGCGCCGGTTGTGCGACGAGCTGGGAGCGGTGTTGATCTTTGATGAGGTAATCACCGGGTTTCGCATCGATCTGGGCGGGGCGCAGCGGTTCTACGACGTGGTGCCCGACCTGGCCGTGTTCGGCAAGGCCCTGGCCAACGGGTTTCCCATCAGCGTGCTGGCGGGCAAGGCCCAGGTGATGGAACCCCTTGCCAGCGGAGCGGTCATCCATGCCGGGACGATGAACTCCGGCGTGCCCAGCGTGGCAGCGGCCCTGGCTACGCTGGATCAGTTGCAGCGGCAGCAAGTCCACGCCCGCTTGCACCAGCTGGGGCGGCAGTTGATGGACCTGCTGGCCGATGCGTCCCGGCGGGCCGGACACCCGCTGCTGCTCCAGGGGCCGGGACCGATGTTCCATGCCGGGTTCACCCCGTTGAAGCAGGTGCGCGACTACCGCGACACGTTGCAGTACGACACGGCCAAGTATGCCCGCTTCGTGGCCGGGATGCACGACCGGGGCGTGCGCCTGATCGGCCGCGGCATCTGGTACCTTTCGGCCGCCCACACCCCGGAACACCTGGAACAAGCCGTGCAGGCGGCCTACGAAGTTTTGCGGCAGTTGTAACTTTCCTGCCCGTGCGTTGGTGCGGGCCTTTGCTAGCCGAGGTACATCCATGTCGGCCCAGGCACAGCGCGTCGGCCCCCGGGTCCTGGTGGCCGGATTGTTTCACGAAACCCACACCTTCCTGGAGGAAACGACTCCGCTGGAACGGTTCCAGGTGCGAGTAGGCCAGGAAGTGCTGCAAGCCCACGGCGACGGCTCCCCCCTGGGAGCGGCCCTGGAGGCTGGCAGCCGCTTGGGCTGGCAGTGGGTTCCGGCGGTGGACCTTCGGGCCACGCCCAGCGGAACGGTACAGGACGACGTGCTGGAGTTCTTCTGGCAACAACTTCGCCGCACCGTGCAAACGGCCGGACCGCTGGACGGCGTGCTGCTGGTGCTGCACGGGGCGATGGCCTGCCAGAGCGTGCCCGATGTGGAAGGGGAGCTGCTTGCCCGAATCCGACAGCTCCCTCCCTTGCAGCACCTGCCGGTGGTGGGCGTGCTGGACCTGCATGCCAACCACTCCCGCGAAATGGCCCTGGCCGCTACGGCCCTGGTGGCCTATCGCCATAACCCGCACACGGATGCGGCCGAGACGGGCATTCGGGCCGTGGAGCTATTGCAGCGCATCTTCCGCACCGGGCGCAAGCCGCGCTATCTCTGGCACCCGACCCCCCTGGTGTGGCCCCCGACCGGCACCGGCACCGCCGATGATCCGATGCACACTCTGGCTCAATTGGCCCGAGAAGCCGAAGGCGACGGCTCCCTGCTGGCCGCGGTGAACGTGCTGGGCGGTTATTCGTTTGCCGACACCTACTGGACCGGAGTGAGTTTTTCGGCGGTGGTCTTCGGTGCCGAAGAGCCTGCCCGGGAGCTGCTTCACCGCCTGGCCCAAGCCGCCATCCGGCAACGCCACCGGGGCAACCAGGTTCCGCCGCCGCTGGAGGAGGTGATTCAGAAGATTCTGGCCACGCCGGGCCGGCCGGTGCTGATCGTCGAACCCTCGGATAACATCGGCGGCGGCGCCCCGGGTAACAGCACGGCCGTGCTGCAAGCCTTGCTCCGGCACGGGGTGGAGGATGCGGCCGTGGTGATCAACCACCCGGAGGCCGTGGCCCAGTGCTGGAACTACCCGCCGGGCGAGCCGTTCAGCGTGCGGCTGGGTCCGGAGCCGGGGCCGCTTTCGGCCGGGCCGGTGACGCTGGAAGTGGAGCTGGTGCAACGCAGTCGCGGCCGCTTCCGCCTGGAGGACCCGCACAGCCACCTGGCCTCGCTCGTGGGGCTGGAAGTGGATATGGGCCCCTGTGTGACGCTGCGGCACCGCGACGTGTGGATTCTGGTCACTTCGCGGAAAACACCGCCATTCGACCTGGGCCAACTGCGCAGCCAGGGCATCGAGCCGACCCAGCGGCGGTTTGTCATCGTCAAGGCGGCGGTGGCCCATCGCCGGGCCTACGACCCGATCGCCGCGGCCAGTTTCACCGTGGATACGCCCGGCCCCTGCTCCAGCCGCCTGGATCGGTTCCCCTTCCGGCGGATTCGCCGTCCGGTGTTCCCGCTGGATGAGCCGGTGGAACTGGAACAGGCGTTTTCCTCCGCCGGGTGAGTAAGTGTTGCGTGCTACACGAGAGGGAGCGTTTCCAGTTCAAAAGCAAGCAGATTCTTGTCTGGCGAGCCCCGGGCTTCTCAGCCCCGGGGGGAGCCGAATAAACACCTGTGTGTCGATCTTCTCCGCCAGCTGAAGCTGGCGGCTCGCCGGTTGCAAGAATAAACGTTTTTTCTTGCATCGGAGCGGAAGCTCCCAGTGGCTGGCGGCCCTGCCGCCTCCCCGCACTGACGTGCGGGGCTCCTCAAGACCCAAGACCCACAACCCAAGACCCTCGCAAGCCGCAAGCCGAGCAGCACTCAGCCGATGAGCGGTCGCAGCACGTTGCGCGCGATGCACAAGGAGTGCTTGCGGGCTTCCAGCGAATGCTCAAACGAGCGGTCCTCCACCTCAATGCACACCGGGCCCTGGTAGCCGATGTCGGTCAAGGCCGAAATCCACCGGCCCCAGTCCACCTCGCCCAGCCCGGGCAGCTTGGGCACGCTCCAGCCCAGGGAAAGAATCCCCCCCTGGTTCAACTTGGCCCGGTCGATCTTCATGTCCTTGGCGTGCGTGTGGAAGATGCGGTCCCGGAACTGGTAGATCGGCTCGATGTAATCCATCATCTGCCAGATCATGTGGGAGGGGTCGTAGTTGAGGCCGAAGTGGGGGCTGGGGATCGTCTCGAACATCTGCTGCCAGATGCGCGGGCTGTAGGCCACGTTCTTGCCCGCTGGCCACTCGTCCAGGGTGAAGAGCATGGGGCAGTTCTCGATGCCGATCCGCACTTGGCGATCCTCGGCGTACTTGACGATGTCGGGCCAGATGTGGGCGAATCGCTTCAGGTTCTCCTCGGCCGGGAGGCGATGGTCGGCCCCGACGAACGTGTTGACCCGCTCCAGGCCCAGCAGCGCCGCAGCGTCGATCACCTTGAGCAGGTGGCTGCGGGCAAGCTCCGCTTCGTCGGCGTTGCCGGAAAGCGGGTTGGGATAGTAGCCCAGCCCCGAGATGGCCATCTGGTACTTCTGGCACAAGGCATTCACTTCGTCGGCCTTGGTCTGGGTGAAGTCGGTCACGTCCACGTGGGTCACGCCGGCGTAGCGGCGGTCGGCCCCGCCGGGAGGCCAGCACATCAGCTCCACGCAGTCGAACCCTTCCTGCTGGGCAAATTGCAGCACTTCCTCCAGCGACAGATCGGGCAGGATGGCCGAAACGAATCCCAGTTGCATGGCGGACTCCTTGCATCAAAGGGACCAGCGCCAAGACCTTTCCCCTTGAGGGACGCCGGTAGCATATCGCCAATTGCGGCCAAGTGCCACGGGCCACCCCGGCTTGCTCCCAAGGTGCCGATCCCCCGGGCAGCCCCCCGGCTAGCTTCCCAGCAAAAACCGGCTGGCCATCCACAGGATGAGAAAAAACCCACACATGTCGGTAAGCGTGGTAAGCACCGGGCCGGAGGCCAGGGCCGGGTCCACCCGCAGCCGCCGCAGGGCAAGCGGCACCGTTCCCCCCAACACCACGGCCACCACGGTGTTCAGGGCCAAGGCCACGCCCACGATCAGCCCCAGGGCCGGATCGCCTTTCCAGAACCAGGCGATCCCCGCCACCAGCACGCCCAGGCCCAGGCCGTTGAGCAGGCCCACTTGAATCTCCTTCCAGGCCACGCGGAAAAAGTCGCCCGGGCGGATCAGCCCCAGGGCCAGCTCCCGCATCGACACGGCCACCGCCTGAAAGCCGGCGTTGCCGCCCATGTCGGAGATGATGGGCAGGAACACGGCCAGGGCCACCAGCTGACTCAGCGTGCTCTCGAACACGGCGATCACGCTGGCAGCCACCAGGTCCATCATCAAGTTGGTGCTCAGCAGGAAAAGACGCCGCAGGCTGCGCAGCCGAAGCGGCATCGAGCGCAGCTCCTCCCCGCCCAGGATGCCGGTGAACTTCATCAGCGTGCGCTGCGCGGCCTGTTCCAAGGCTTCTTCCACGTCCTCGTGGCACACCACGCCCACCAGGCGCCCCTGGTCGTCCACCACGGGAAAACCCCGAAACGGGTGCTGGTGGAATAGGTCGCGTAGTTCCTGAAGTGGGGTATCGACGCACACGTGCAGTGGATCGGGGATCATCAGTTCCCGGATCGGCGTTTGCAGCTCGGCCAGCACCAGGTCGCGCAGGCGCAGCACGCCCACCAGCTGCCCCTGGTCATCCACCACGTAGGTGTATTGCACGTCGTATTCCAGGTATCGCTGGCGGTTGGCCCGCAGGTCCTCCAGCACGTCCCCCACGCGCCACTGTTCGGGGTAGGCCAGGTACTCGGAGATCATCAGCCCGCCGGCGGTGTCGGAGGCGTATTGGGCCAGGCGCCGGGCGTCGGCCGCTTCGGCCGGGTCCATGTGCTCCAGTACCTCGGCCGCCCGGCGAGGCGACATCCGTCCCAGCAGGTCGGCCTGCTCGTCGCTGGGCATGTGGTCCAGCACCTGGGCCGCGTCGTTGGGGGAGAGATTGTCCAGCAGCTCCGAGGCCTGCTCCTCGGAAAGCCCTTCCAGCAGGTCGCTTCCCTCCTCGGGCGAGAGGAGCTGAAACAGCCGCTCCTGCTCCTCGTCGCTCAAGCGATCCAGCAGCCAGGGGACATCACCTGCGGGAAGCTGTTGGAGCAGTTGTTCCAGCTCCTCGGCCTTGCGCTGTTTCAGCAGCGTGCGTAGGCGTTCCAGATGATCTTCCAGCAGGTGATGCGCGGGGGCCATGAGCCGACGAGGCCTTTCTTTAGCAGGGGGAGAGAGCGTAGGGAGAAAAGCAAAAACTGCCAGCCCATTATACGAGTCAGGGCAAGCCCCGCAGGATGGAGATGCAAGACGAACCGCGACCATTACCCTACAATGAAAGCAAACTACCCTTGTGCCGGGGGGCCGCTTTGCTGATGAACCGTCCAACTGACCGACCCACTTCGCCGCTGCACCTGGGACTGGAGAGCCTCAAAGGCATCGGTCCCTACAAGGCCAGGCAACTGGCTCGCCTGGGCCTGCGCACGCTCCAGGACGTGCTGTTCTACTTCCCCCGCGACTACGACGACTGGACCCGCCAGGTGCCCCTGTCGCGCTTGGCTCCGGGGATGGAAGTGCGAGCTTTGGGCCGCGTGGTGGACCTGGACGGCCGCTCCCTTGGCCCGCGGCGGCAGTTGGTCACACTGGTGATTCACGACGGCTCGGGGGAGCTTCGCGCCGTGTGGTTCAACACCGACTACGTGCTGCGGATGCTGCGACACGGCCAGTGGGTGGCCCTAAGCGGCAAGGTGCGCACAGGCCGCGACGGCCGGCTGGAGATGCACCACCCGCGGGTGGAGCGGGTGGAGGACCCCAAGCAGCACCGCGGGCGGATTCTGCCCGTGTATCGGCTTTGCCAGGGGCTTGCCCAGCGCGACCTGCACCTGGCCGTGCGCAGTGCCCTGGCCGCCGCCGCAGGCCACCTGGAAGAAGCCCTGCCGGAGGAGTTCCGCCGGGAAAAGGAGCTGGTGGGGATCGAGGAGGCCCTGCACGGGATCCACTTTCCCGAGGATCACGACCACCTGCAGCGTGCCCGGCACCGCCTGGTCTATCAAGAGCTGCTGGTGCTGCAACTGGCCGTGCAGTTGCACCGGCAGCGATTGCAGAAGGAAAAAAGCGTGCCGCTGGAAGTGACGGCCAAGATCGACGGCCGCATCCGGCGGTTGTTTCCCTTTGAGCTGACGCCGGACCAGAACCAGGCCGTCTCGGACATCGCCGCCGACCTGGCCCGCCCCTTTCCCATGCACCGGCTGCTGCAAGGCGACGTGGGCAGCGGCAAGACCGTCGTGGCCGTCTATGCCATGCTGGTGGCCGTGGCCCACGGCTACCAGGCCGCGCTGATGGTCCCCACCGAAATCCTGGCCCAACAGCACTTCCAAACCCTGCGGCGCCTGCTGGCTAAAAGCCGCGTGCGGATGGAGCTAGTCTCCGGCACACTTTCCCCCCGGCAACGCAAGGAGCTGTTGGGGCACATCAAGGCCGGCACGGTCGATCTGGTGGTGGGCACGCAGGCCCTGATCCAGAAGGACGTCACCTTTGCCCGGCTGGCCGTGGTGGTGATCGACGAACAGCACAAGTTCGGCGTGGAGCAGCGGGCGCGGTTGCAACGGGCCGGACCCTTGCATCCGCACTACCTGGTGATGACCGCCACGCCCATCCCGAGAACGCTGCTGCTGACCCAGTTCGGCGACCTGGACGTTTCCATCCTGCGGGACAAGCCGCCCGGGCGAAGCGGCGTGCGCACCTACCTGGTGCAGCCGGAGCAGGAGGAGCGCTGGTGGCAGTTTGTGCGCAAGAAACTGGACCAGGGGCACCAGGGCTACGTGGTCGTGCCCCGGGTGGAAGAATCCGAAGAGGCAGCCAGCGTGGAACAAACGTTCCGGCAACTGGCCGATGGCCCCCTGAAGGGCTACCGCCTGGCGGCGGTCCATGGACGAATGAAATCCGCCGACAAGCAACAGGCGATGGACCGCTTCGCCGCCGGAGAGGTGCAAGTGCTGGTGTGCACCACGGCCATCGAGGTGGGCGTGGATGTAGCAGGTGCCACCGTGCTGACGATCCTGGAGGGGCAGCGGTTTGGCCTGGCCCAGCTGCACCAGCTCCGGGGGCGAATCGGCCGGGGG
>JALSGI010000924.1 GCA_026982835.1 Planctomycetota bacterium
CGGTTGGGCAACACCGGCTCGGTGCAGTGGAACGATAAGGGATGCCCGTGCCGATCCAGCACCAGGTAGCCGCCCAGGTAGCCTTCTTCCTCCACTCGCAGTACGGACAAGAAACCCACGCAGGTGCGTTCGGCTTCGTTGGCGTGGTTCACGGTCGGCGTTCCTTCGTCCGCTAGCGTTGGCAGCACGGCGGTGATGGCACGGGTGTTGTTTTGCGGAGCGTGTTCCCCGTTGCGGCCATACGGGTGCCGCCGCATCGATGGCAACTCGGCCAAGGAACATTTCGGGCAAGCGTGGCGGGGACTTTAGCTCCCGTGGCACTTGCCAGCACTGCCGGTGGAACAACCGCCGTGGAAAATGCAAGACGTTCTTCACGGAAGAAGTGGCTGCGGCAACGAAACCGCAAGCCACCTTCTCGACGAGGCGGGCAAACCGTCTATACTGGAACCGTAGAAGGAGAACCAAGCATGACCAAGCCATCTTCGATCAACGCCGGTGCTTCGGTGGTGTCCCAGGTGCAGGTGGTGCCGGAGTCGGAAAACGGCTCGGGGGCCTCGGGACTGCAAACCCAGCTGTTGCTTCAGATCCTGGAAGCGCTCCACCGCCAGAACGAGCTGACCGAGGAGTTGATCCGCCTGCTGGGGCGCACTGCGCGGCAGCGGCAACACCAGCTGCGCTCCTGGCAGTCGGCCCACCCGGAGCTGTCGCAACTGTTCCGCCGCGCCTCGCAGGTGCTGCAACGGGCGCAGATGGCCTACATCCAGCGGATCGCCGAGGAGGTGGTCCAAGGGGGCGAAGACCTGCAGGACGGCGAGTTTTTGCTGCAAGAGTTCGTGGACCGCTTCGGCCCGCGGCTGGCACATCTGAACGGCATGCTCCAGGTGTTCTCGCACCTGGGGGCGGAGGAGTCGGCCTAAGCCGGGTTGGCGACGGACGAGGGCTTGCCTCAGCCCCGGCGGTGACCTCCCAGCGCGGTTTCTGGCAGTGGACAAGTTTGCGGCTTCAGCCAAGGAGCCCCTTTGGTGCTTCCCGAACACACCAGCTTGTGGCAAGTGGAGTGTTCCG
>JALSGI010000925.1 GCA_026982835.1 Planctomycetota bacterium
GACCGGCTCTGGAAAGGCCGCCCGCAGCACGGCCCCGGCCGTGGAGTTGCCCCTGCTGTTTCGTCTCTCCCAGAAGGAGAGGAGGTACCCGCCATGACCCAATCCCGCCCCAAACAGAACCCATCCTCGCGTCGAGATTTTCTCAAAACCTCCGGAGCGGTTGTGGCAGCCGGGGCGGTCACCGCCTCGCTGGTGGTGCCCCGGGGCGTGCACGCTGGTGCGGATGAGACGATCCGCGTGGGGCTGATCGGCTGCGGGGGGCGCGGAACCGGTGCGGCCAGCCAGGCCCTGAGCACCAAGGGGCCGGTCAAGCTGGTGGCCATGGGGGATGCGTTCAACTACCGCCTGCAAAGCAGCCTGAAGCGCCTGGCGCAGAACTTCGGCGACAAGGTGGATGTGCCGCCGGAGCGGCAGTTCGTGGGACTGGACGCTTACAAGAAGGTGATCGACGCCGGGGTGGATCTTGTGATTTTGACCACGCCGCCGGGGTTCCGCCCCTTGCACTTCGAGGCGGCCGTCCAGGCCGGCAAGCACGTGTTCATGGAAAAACCGGTGGCCACCGACGCGGCCGGCATCCGCCGCTTGCTCCAGGCCAACGCGGAAGCCAAACGCAAGAACCTGGCCGTGGGCGTGGGCCTGCAACGCCATCACCAGAACACCTACCTGGAAACCATCAAGCGGCTGCACGACGGGGCCATCGGCCACATCCACACTTTGCGGGTGTACTGGAACGGTTCTGGGGTGTGGACCCGCCCCCGGGATCCCAAGAAATACCCCGAAGTGAAAACCGACATGCAGTACCAGGTGAACAACTGGTACTACTTCGTCTGGCTCTGCGGCGACCACATCGTGGAGCAGCACATTCACAACATCGATGTGGGGATGTGGGTCAAAAAGGGCGTGCCGATTGTGCGCTGCCAGGGGATGGGGGGCCGCCAGGTGCGCAAAGGCCCCGATCACGGCGAAATCTACGACCACCACGCCGTGGAGTTCGAGTTCGCCGACGGCACGCGGATGTTCAGCTTCTGCCGCCACATTCCCAACTGCTGGAACAGCGTCTCGGAGCACGCCCAAGGCAGCAAGGGGACGGCCAACATCAGCGGCGCCCGCATCGAGGTGCCCGGCCAGGCCACCTGGCGCTACCGCGGCCCGAAGAACAACCCCTACCAGACCGAGCACGACGACCTGTTTGCGGCCATCCGTTCCGGCACGCCCTATAACGAAGGGGACTACGGGGCCATGAGCACCATGGCCGCGATCATGGGCCGGATGGCCACGTACTCGGGCAAGATGATCACCTGGGAGCAGGCCTTCCATGCCCGGCGACTGGCCGAACACTGGCCCGATATCGACAACCTCACCTGGGAAACCAGTCCCCCGGTGGCCAAGGTGGCTATCCCCGGCATTACCGACGTGGGGATCGGCTAGGAGCGCAAGTTGTACCTCCTCTGAACCACGCGAAGCAGGCTCGGCTCCTCCAGGGGGCCGAGCTTGTTTTGTTGCCCCTGCCCAAGTTGCAATTTTCTCTTCCCTGGGACAAAATCAAGTTTGTTCCCTCCTGTGGATTTTCGTCCCGCCCTGGAAATCGCCCCGCCTCAGACTTCTGCTTGGAGAAGAGGACCCTTGCAGTGAACCCCTCCCGGCAAATCGTTCCTGAGTTGGAGGAATTGACCCGGCTGTTTCACCCGTCGCTGCTCCCCCTGGGCCGGTTCGAGGAAGTGGAGGTGGAGCAGATGCCGCTGACTTACTGGCAACTGCTGGCCCACAACCACCACATGACCGTCACGGTGGAGAACCACTACGGCGAGCCGGTGCAGGTAGAGGTGCTCCAGCGCCGTCTCCAGGGAGAACGCTACGCCCGGGAAATCCTCCTGCGGCTAGAAGGCTGCGGCCAGGTGGTGCAATATGGGATCATGCGCGTGGACCTGACGCAGATACCCGAGCCGGGCCGCCAGGCCATCCGCAGCGAGCAGGTGCCGCTGGGCCGGGTGCTGATCCAGCATGTGCAACTGCGGCAAGTGCGGCTAGAGACCCTTTACCGCATCCAGCCCGGGGCTCGCCTGGCCCGGCTGCTGCAACTCCCTCCGGGTCGGATCATCTATGGGCGCACGGCGCTGATCTGCTTAAACGGCCACCCGGCCGTGGAGCTGCTGGAGGTGGTCAAGTAGTCCCGGCAACACAGGAGCCCCAGGCATGCGTGCCGCTTACGACTGTGTGGTGCTGGGGGCCGGTCCGGCCGGCAGCACCGCCGCCGCGCTGGTGGCCCAGGCCGGATTCCGCACGCTGATCGTGGAACGCGACCGCTTCCCCCGGTTCCACATCGGAGAGTCGCTCATGCCGGAAACCTACTGGGTGTTCCGGCGGCTGGGGGTGCTGGATCGCCTGAAGCGAAGCCGCTTCCCCCGCAAGTACAGCGTGCAGTTTGTGAACCATGCGGGACGGGAGTCGGCCCCGTTCTACTTCTTCGAGGCCGATCCGCGCGAGTGCTCCGTCACCTGGCAGGTGCTCCGCAGCGACTTCGACCAGCTGTTGCTGGACAACGCCCTGGAAAAAGGGGCCGAGTGCTGGCAACAGACCCGCGCCCTGGACGTGCTGCTTGAAGGGGAGCAGGTCGTCGGCGTGCGCGTGCAGCGCAAAGGCAAAGAGCCACAGGAGGTGGCAGCGCGCGTGGTGGTCGATGCCACCGGGCAGCAGTCGCTGCTGGCCCATCGCTTCGGCCTGCGGGAGGAGTTGCCCAACCTGCGCAAGGCTTCCGTGTGGACCTACTTCCGCGGAGCTTACCGCGACCCGGGCATTGACGAAGGGGCCACCATTATCCTGCACACGCAGGACCGGCAGGCGTGGTTCTGGTACATCCCGCTTCCCGAGGACATCACCAGCGTGGGCGTGGTGGGCGATACGGACTACCTACTCCGCGGGGGCAAGCCGCCGCAGGAGGTTTTTGCCGAGCAGGTGAGCCGCTGCCCGGCCGTGGACCGGCGCATCCAGAACGCCCAGCAGGTCGAGCCGGGCGGGGGCGAGCCGCGCTACCGGGTGATCCGGGACTTTTCTTATCTTACGCGCCGGGCAGCTGGCCCGGGCTGGGTGCTGGTGGGCGATGCGTTCGGGTTCCTGGACCCGATCTATTCCTCGGGGGTGTTTCTGGCCCTGATCTCCGGGCAGTGGGCCGCCGAAGCCATCGTGCAAGGGCTGCAAAGCGGCGATCTTTCCGGGGAGCAGCTTGGCCGCTGGGCCGAGCCGCTGAAGCGGGGCATGCGGTGGATCCACAAGCTCATCCAGGCGTTCTACACGCCCGGGTTCAGCTTCGGGCAGTTTATTCGCGCTTATCCCCAGCATCGCAACAATCTGACGGATTTGCTGGTGGGCAAGGTGTTCCACCGCGAGGCGGGCCGCATCTTCGACGACCTGGACCCGTGGCTGCGACGACTGCAGGAACCGGCCGGGAAGGGGCTTTCTAGCTAGATAAAGCCTAGCCCCAGGTGGTACGCCCTGGGTTCCAGGAAACACCCTAATCGGTCCCTTCTTGCCCACAGACCTGGGGGCTTGGGAGGCCTGGGGGCGTGAGGGTGGTGCCTCTGCGCCAGTGCAAGAGCGAGTGCAAGCGCACAGCGGCGAGCCGCCGACTTCAGCCAGCGGAGAAAAGCACAATACGTTTATGCAGCTTGAAACGGGCCTGCCGGAGCTGCCGCAGCGGGACAGGAGAGGGCCTTATGGCTGTTGCATCCAGCGGGCGTTGACCGGGGCCCAATCCTCGGCCCCGGAACGCTTTCCCGGGGCAAGCCACAAAAAGAGCCAATACGCCACGGCCGCAAGCAGCAAGGCGGCGCTGATGGTTTGCGAGAGCGTCCAGCCGAAGAGGAACTGCTGGGGCTCGTCGATGCGCACCCACTCCATCAGGAACCGCGAGACGGGAAACAGGGCCAGCAGTACGCCGAACACTTGCCCGTCCCGTCGTCGGTAAGGATACACGGCCCACAACAGCAAAAAGAACACCAGTCCGTTGATCGCCGAATAGAGCTGCGCCGGATGCACCGGCAGGCTGCGCGGCAGGGGGGGCTTGATGTTCCAGCCGACGGGACGAAGCCCGCCGTTGCGCACCAGCAGCCGAAGTTGATCCCGCCCCGGCGTCCCGTCGTACTGCAACAGCAAGGCCCTCGCCTGGCGGGGAGAACGGACCGGCTCCTCGCCGATTCGAACCAGTTGCCAGCCGGGACGCAGGCCGGCCCGTTGGGCCGGGGAGCCGGGCTCCACCTGGCTGATGACCACCCGGTTGCCGACTTGGGCCACTTTGAGCCCGTGCAGGAACAGCTCCCCTTGTAGGGCCTGCCGCACATGGGGCGGGGAGCCCCAGGGGAACTGAACCGCCAGGTAGGGAATCTCCGACACTCCGCCGAAGCAGCAGCCGTTGAGAAAACACCCGATCCGCCCGATGGCCTGCCCCAGGGCCAGGGCCGGTGCGGCCACGTCGGCCAGCGCAAGCGCAGGCAACCGGTGCCGCCACGCAAACACTCCAAAGGCCACCGCCGCTCCGATCAATCCCCCGAACACCACCAGCCCGCCCTGGTGAACCTTGAGCACCTCGGCCAGCGTGGCGGTCCAGGTGGGACGGCGATAGGAGTCCCAGTACTCGATCACGTAAAGGAGCCGAGCCCCGACGAGTCCGGCCACGCCGATCCAAACGGCCAGGGAGAGGATGATCTCGGGATGGATTCCCTGGTCGCGGCCCAAGTGCACGGCCGAGGCCACGGCCAGGATCAAGGCCAGGGCGAGCATCACGCCGTAGCCACGAACCGGCACGCCTCGGCCCGGTTCCACCAACTGCGGCAACACCAGCAGCACCACCAGGGCCGCCAGGGCCACGAGGCCCAATCGCCCCCGGGTCGTCTCTCCCCAGCCGGACCGCCGCCAGGCCCGCAGCACCCACACTCCTCCGGCCAGCAGCACCGCGGCCAGCAGCAGTCCCACCCCCCAGCGTCCATCGGCAGAAAAAACCGGCAGCGGGCCGAGATACTCCGGCAGATAGAACAATGTGCGACGCACCGGGGGGGACTCCGCCTGCGGGGAAGGTTGGGGGAGTTTTGGCGTTGGTTTCCTGGATGTCACTCCTTGTTTACCCCAAAAACCGCCGGGGGAAAACCGCACCGGGCGAGCCTTTGGAAAACCCCGGCTAGGGGGTTATCATGGGCACAGTGCCCGATGCTCCTGCCACTCCCCAGGTACTCTTTTGCGCAGTGGAAGAACCGGACCATGGGCGAGCAAACGCTGGACGTGTATCGCGACTGGCTGGGGATCAAGGACACGAACCGGCCGCTGAACTACTACCAGTTGCTGCGGCTGAAGATGTTCGAGGACGACGTGTCCAAGATCCGCAAGCACTATCGCAAGCTCAACGCCCATGTGCGCAAGTTCGCCACCGGCCAGTATTGGGAGGAATCGCAGAAGCTGCTCAACGAGCTGGCCCGGGCCATGCTCTGCCTGACCGACCAGAAACGCAAGGCCGAGTACGACGCCTCGCTGGGCCGCAAGGACAGCGGACCCACCGGACGGCGCACGCTGGAGCAGATCCTGGTCAGCCAGGGGGCGGTCAGCTCCGAGGGACTGCAAAAGGCCCGCAACTACTCGATGGTCGTCGGCGTGGACATCCGCGACGCCTTGTGGCAGCAGAAGCTGGTGGCGCAGGATGTGGTCATGCAGGCCTATGCCGAATCGGAAGGGCTGCCTTACATCGACCTAAAAGAGATCGAGCCGGACGAGAACCTGGTGGATCGCGTGCCGGCCGTGATCGCCCGGCAGTACTCCTGCGTTCCGGTGATGATCGACGAGGAGGCGCTGATCCTGGCCTCTCCCAACCCGCTTACGCCGGAGATCGAGGAGGAACTGCGTCTGCGGTTGGGCATCCCGGTGCGGGTAGCCATCTGCGCTCCGGCGGCGGTCAACGAGCTGGTGAACAAGTACTACCCGAAGGAAAAGGCCCAGGCCGAGTTGGCCAGCGGCAAAGGCACGGCGGCCCCGGCTGCGGCTCCCTCGGCCGCACGATCTGGAGCCCAGGCTCGAAAATCCCGCGCACCAGCCTCCGCCGAAGCCCTCCAGGAGCGGCTCAAGCTGGCCCTGGCCCTGGGGATGATCTCCTTCGGGGCCGTGTCGGTGTTTCGCTCGCTTTACCAGAACGCCGGGTTTACCGGGTCGGTGGGAATGGGGCTGCTGGTGGGGGCCGCGGTGGCCGCCGTAGCGTGGTTCGTGTTGGGGTTTCGCCGATAGGCCCGCAGGGCCCGCTTCCCCGCTGCGGTTACTTCTTGCCCAGCTGTCGCTGCCGGCGGAAGAACTCCGTAAGCAACCCGCCGCACTCCTCGGCCAGCACCCCGGCGATCACCTGGCAGCGGTGGTTCAGCCGCGGGTCTTGCAGCAAGTGGAACAGGCTTTCCACCGCGCCGGCCTTGGGGTCGGCGGCACCATAGACCACGGTCGGGATGCGGGCCTGGAGAATGGCCCCGGCGCACATCGGGCACGGCTCCAGGGTGACGTAGAGTGTGCACTGTTCCAGCCGCCAGTCGCCCAAGGCGGCCGCGGCCTGGGTGATGGCGATCATTTCGGCATGAGCCGTGGGATCGTGGAGTCGTTCCCGCTGGTTGTAAGCGGCGGCCAGCTGCTGCTCGTGGCGGAAGATCACCGCCCCGACGGGGACTTCCTGTTCCTGGAATGCCTGGCGGGCCTGCTCCAGGGCCAGGCGCATGCGTTGCTGGTGCAGTTGGGCATCGGGGCAAGCCATCCGGGGGGATACTCCACAACTTGGGACAAACCGGGGGGCGTTATGGTGCTTCTTACTCCCTGCTGGCGTTGCTGGCAAGCGGGGAAAAACCCTTCAGACTGCTCTAGCCCTGCCGCAGCGGTTTAGCTACCATCCCGCCGCTTTTCCTTCCACCGCGTCGTCCCCGGCAAGAGGGCAACGGAAGTCCATCGAACCGTTTTTACCGATTTTTCGGCTTGGCACGTCCGATGCCAAAAAAAGAGCGCCTCCTGGTCCTGACTGCTGCGGGGCGTGCCAGCACCCGATTATTTCCACCCAGGTGGAATCAAGGAGGATCGCTGTGAAGTGGGTTCGGTCCGTACTAGTCTTGGGGCTGTTAGGGTTTCTGGTTTATGCCGTCTATGCGTGGCTGAACCAGCCGGGCACAGAGCCGGCACCCAAGGAGCCCGAAGTGCAACAAGCCGCGGCCGAAAGTGTCGCCCCGCCGCAAATCGACTTGGGGAGCTTGCAACCCCCGGCAGGTGTGGCCGGTTCGGCCTCTGAGAACCAGGTGCCGCCGCTGCCGGTGCCCGAACAGTCCAACCAGCAAGGCAGCACCGCTCCGCCGCTGCCAACCCCGCCTCCTGACACCACTACCGACAATCCCCCAAAGGCGATCTCAGAGCCGCACCCGCACGAACACTCTCCCGGCGTCTCCCAGCATCATGATCCGGGTGTCGTTCCTGCCCAGGTGGAGCAGGGCGTAGCCACGGACCAGAGTCAGGACGCCTCGGCCGCCTCCGGCTTCGAGCAGGCCACGCAAGAGGCCACCAAACTGTTGCAAGACAACCAGCTGGCCGAAGCCTTGCTGGTGCTGTCGCGGTGGTACGGACATCCCAAGCTCTCCCAGCAGCAACACCAGCAACTGGTA
>JALSGI010000926.1 GCA_026982835.1 Planctomycetota bacterium
GAGGTGCTCCATCCCGAGCTGCTCGGGCGGGTGGACGCCGAAGCCCCCCTGCGGCTCCTGCGGGAGGTCTACCGCCGGCCGGAGGCGGCGTCCACGCTCCACCGGATGCTCTACCTGGACCTCAAGCAGACGCTGGCGGACAACGACCTGCGCAAGGTGAGCACCATGGCCGCCGCCGCGGGGGTGGAGGCGCGCTATCCCCTGCTGGACGACGAGCTGGTGGCCTTCGCCGCGTCCCTCCCCGAGGACCTGCTGCTCCGGCGGGGGAAGCTCCGCTGGTTCTTCAAGCAGGCGCTCCGGGACTTCCTGCCCCAGGAGATCCTCACCAAGCCCAAGCACGGCTTCGGCCTGCCCTTCGGCGTGTGGCTCCGGGAGCATCCGGGGCTGCGGGAGCTGGCCGGCGACAGCCTGGCCTCGCTGCGGGGGCGGCGGATCGTGCGTGCCGATTACCTGGACCGGCTGCTGGACCGGCGCCTCGCGGAGCATGCGGCCTATTACGGGACCATGGTCTGGGTCCTGATGATGCTGGAGCAGTGGCTCCAGCGGCATGCGCCGCGGTTTGGGTTTTGATCGCCACCCCTCCCCGGCCTCCCCTCCAAGGGAGGGGAGGGCTCTTTTTCCCTCCTTCCCCCTGCGAGGGGCTAGGTGGGGTCATCGAAAGCCCACAGCCGGCCCGCCTTAACAAAGTTGCCGTCCCACAAGACAAAGTTGCCGTCCCACAAGGATCACGCGCCCACGGGCTGGGCCTTGTTCTCTGCCCCTGCCGCGGCCGGCGCTTCCTTTCGGTGCATCACCTTGAGCAGGATCACGATCGCCACCAAATGATAGGCCAGATCGAAGTAGGCCAGCCCCAGGAACGCCCCAGCCACCGCATAGCCGGCCAGGCTTACCTGGATCATCCGGGCCAGGTCCGATATCCACACCTTCTCCGGATCGCGGCTCACCTCCCTGGCAAGACGACCGCAGGTGCGCCAGACCGATACCCAGAGGGCCATGAACAGCCCGAAGCCCACGAGGCCATGCTCGCCCATCACCTCGAAATAGATGCTATGGGCATCACGCA
>JALSGI010000927.1 GCA_026982835.1 Planctomycetota bacterium
CAGCGACAGGAGGTGTCCATGAGTGAGAAGAAATCGCCGAAGAGATGGTCGGCAAAACGCAAGCAGGAAGTGGTTCTGCGCCTGTTGCGAGGCGAGAGCCTGGATGGCCTGAGCCGGGAAACGGGCCAGCCGGCGTCGGTGCTGTCCGGCTGGCGGGATGATTTTCTTGAAGCCGGGCTGGCGGGCTTGAAGCGCCGCACGGACGACCCGAAGGTGGCGGCGCTGGAGAAAGAGCTCAAGCGTGCCCAGCGGCTGGTCGGGGACCTGATGATGGACAAGGAGCTGCTGGAGATGCGCATTGCCCGGCACGAGGGTGAGCCCCCTTTTCCCCGGCGGAGGTCGAGTCTGTGAGCCGGGACTGCTCGGTCTCCGCGAAACGTGTCTATGGCAAGGCCCGGGTGTGCCGGCTGTGGGGCGTACCTCGTTCTACCCACTATGCCCGGCAGATGGCCGCGGAGCGGCCCGTCCGGCCTCGGCGCCGGGGTCGCCGGCCCGCTCTGCCGGATGAAGCCTTGGTGGGCGAAATCCGCCAGGTGCTGAGCGAGGCCGAGGCGCTGGGTATTCGGGGCGAGGGCTACCGCAAGGTCTGGGCCCGCCTGCGATTTCGGGGAATTACGACCGCGAAGGAGCGGGTACGCCGCCTGATGCGGGAACACGGCCTGCAGGCCCCGCACCGGGTTGGCAATCCCCGTGGGCCCCGGGTCCATGACGGGACCATCATCCCCGAGGCCCCGAACCGGATGTGGGGCACGGATGCCACCCAGGCCTGGACCCGGCGTGATGGCGTGGCCACGGTGTTCGTGGCCGTCGACCACTTCGTGGGTGATGTAGTGGGCATCCACGCGGCCCGGCCGGGCACCCGTTTCGAGGCACTGGAGCCGCTCTACCAGGGCGTGCGGGAGCACTTCGGTGAAGTGGCATCGGGCGTTGCTGAGGGACTGATACTGCGGCATGACAATGGCCCTCAGTACGTGAGCCAGCACTTCCAGGATGAGCTGGCCTTCCTGGGTATCGAGTCGAGCCCCAGCTTCGTCCGGGCCCCGGAAGGCAATGGCGTG
>JALSGI010000928.1 GCA_026982835.1 Planctomycetota bacterium
CGCACCACCGCGCCGCCCATGAGCGCTGAGATCCTGGCGCGGGGCGGCTACCGCTGGCCGTTCGACGAGGACCCGCTCAACGCCGGCCATCCCGCGCCCTTCCCGTCCATCTCGTGGCTGTGGGTCGCCAAGGGGCTGGGCCTGCTGGAGCGAAAGTCCCTCGATCGATACTGGCAATTCTACGGCTTTCACCAGGAATATGAAAGCCGCAGCCAGGAGCACCGCAAGCGGGTTCGCAAGGTCAGCCGGGCCTGTGTGCCCCACGAGGACATGCTGTCGGCGATGGGTGGCCGGCGGTAGGGCCCTCAGCCGGGGAACACCATCGCGATGGCCTCCCCGAGCGGATCGATGCCCAGGACCCACGGGTAGAACCGGCTGCCAAGCCAGCCGTGGACCAGTCCAAGCGGCCACAGGTTGCGATGCTTCTGGAACAGCACCACGTACAGCCCGCCGAGCAGCGCCGTGCCCACGAGCAGGGGCGGGTGGGCCAGGTGCACGACGCCAAAGCCCACGGCCCCCAGCAGGACCAGCCACGGAAGCTTCGCCCCCGAGAGCTGCCGCACGTTGTCGACAACCAGGCGCTGCACCACCCACTGCTGGACCAGGCCCCAGATGGGGTAGAGCAGCAGCGACCAGGCCATGGATGCCGTCCACAGCTCGCGCTCGTGCCACAGCGCCCAGCCGGCCCCCAGGGGCACGGCCACCACCACGATGGGCACCAGCACCCACAGCATCGGCCCCAGGTTGCGCCCCGGGATGAGCCCGGCGTCGGCCAGGAAGTCGCGCCCCTCGCTGCGCAAGCGCACGACCACGTACACCGCCGCTGCCACCAGGCTCGCGGCAATGAAGCTGGCCAGGGGCCAGACCGGTCCCGGCGGCTTGGGGAGTGCGACGAAGATGATGGCGACCAGACCGACGGTCAGCAGCTCGATCCAGGGTCGCATTCGGCCTCCGCCCCGGATCTAGACACGAGGCGGAGGTCGTGTCGTGGCTCATGGGCGAGCGGTCGGGGTCGGGGGGTCAGTGGTCGGGGGAGCGTCTCCCTAGAACGGCCACA
>JALSGI010000929.1 GCA_026982835.1 Planctomycetota bacterium
GATCCTCAACGCCATCCTCCGCGACGGCCAACCGTGGCGTAGCCGCTTGGAACCCCAAAACGCATGATTTTCCCTTGACAGGAAAGACAGTCACTCCCAAACTTGTGTTTTTCAACGGGCTGTTAGAATAGACTCGCCTTTTTTGATGAGAAGCAACTAGAAAACACCTGGGAGTCCAACTTCCCGTGGACCACAGGGTCTCAATCTACCGGATTGCCCAAAAACAGGTGGCAGTAGCTCTCGTAGCGGCGGGTGTCGATCAGGTAATCGGCCACAGCGTCTTTAACCGCACAAGCATCTTCGCTCATGTGGGTGCAATCGGGATAGCGGCACCGGTTGACAAAGGGACGGATATCGCGGAAGAACCCGGCCACCTCCTCGGGCACCACGTCCCACAGCTCGAACTGCCGCACGCCCGGGGTATCGACCACCCAGCCGCCGAAGGCCAGGCGATAGAGCTGGGCGGAGGTGGTGGTGTGGCGTCCTTTGTGGGTATCGGGGCTCACCGGCTGCACGCGGATGTTGAGCCGGGGGTCCAGGGCATTGAGCAGCGAGGATTTGCCCACCCCGCTTTGCCCGGCCAGGGCCGTCTGCTTGTCCTGCATCACTCGGCGGAGCCGTGGCAGCCCAAAGCCGCTTACGGCCGAAACCAGCAGCACCGGGTAGCCCAGTTGGGCATACAGCCCCACCAGCGGTTGCAGCCGCACGGGATCGACCAGGTCGATCTTGTTGATGAGGATGACCGGCTGGATTTGGGCTTTTTCGGCGGCCACGAGCAGGCGGTCGATGAGGTTGGGTTTCAGCGGCGGCTCCTCGGCACTGAGCACGATGAGCAGTTGGTCCACGTTGGCCACGATCACGTGTTCCCGGCCGCGCGTGGCCCGGCTGAGCACTCCCCGCCGCGGCTCGATGCGGACGATGAGTCCCTCGGGCACATCGCCGGAGGTGGGGACGGGGTGGAACAGCACGCGGTCCCCGGCGGCCAGCACGTGGCGTTCGTGGGTGCTCAAGGTCTTCAGCAGCCGCCGCACGGCGCAGTGATACACGGTGCCGTCTTCGGCCTGCACCTGGCTCACCAGCCCGCCCACCCGCAGCACCCGCCCGGCCAGGCAGCGGCTTTGGTCCACTTCCAGTTGCACCGGCAGGGCGGCGTTTTCGTCGTCCAGTTGCTGGCCGACGACGGTTCTTCGCCGGGCCACCTCGCCCTTGCCGCTTAGGCGTTCTTCGGCCGCCAGGTCTTCGGCGGCGTCGAACTGTTCCGGGTCCAGGTCGCGGAATCGCTCGCGGCGCCGGGAGCGGGTGGTGCGGTTCTTGCGGAAGTCCACCCGCAGCTTCTTTTTCTGTTTTTTCTTCTTTTTGCTCATGGCACTTTGCAGCTGGCCTTGCGCAGCAAAACTGCGCCGCCGGGGGGACGGCGCAGCGCAGGCGGATCGCTCCACGGGCAGCCGTTACAAGGGCCGCTTGCTGTGCTGGCGGGAGATGCGATCCCCCAGCTCCTCGTCGGCCCGGATGCGACGCGGCTGATCCGATTCGGCCTCGTAGGGAACTTCCCCCTGCTGGCGTTTCCGCTTCACCAGCCCGGCTCGCTCCAACAGCGACTTGCGAAACACGGTGGCCACTTCGTCGTCCGGTGGCGGGCCCACCGCGCCGAGTTTCTGGGGATCGTACTTGACGCGGTACTTGTGCCGGGCGATGGAGAGCACATCGTCCGGGTCGATCCGCTTCTCGCCCACCTTGACCCGCTTGCCGTTGACCTTTACGCCGTTTCGGCTGTTGAGGTCCTGCACGTACCAGTAGCCGTCGTGGATGGTCAGCTCGCAGTGGTGGGCCGAGACGTTAGGGAACCGCAACACGATGTCGCAGCTTTCCCGGCGTCCCACCAGCAGCTTCTTCTTCAACAGGGGGATAGGATCCCCGCCGCCTAATGGGATCAGCATCCCATAGACTTGCCGCTTCTCTTGTTCCGCCATGGTCTCTCCCTGTATCATCGTCCTTGGAACAGCGTGGCCCCTGGGCAGATGCGTTCCTGGCCCCACCAGCCTCCTCTCCAGGGTACCCTTGTCCATGCTACGAACCGACCCGGGACACGTCAATCAGTGCCCATGAAAACCCCACCCCCCTGGCGGCAAGCCGGACTGCGATATTACGCCTATTCTTACTTTCTCCGCCGCCGCTTCGGGCAGCGGGTGCAGCGGGTGAGCCTGGACGGCGGGTTCACCTGCCCCAACGTCGATGGCACGGTGGCCGTGGGGGGCTGCGTGTTTTGCGACAACCGCTCTTTCAGTCCCAGTCGGCGGCTGCCCCGCATCTCCATCCGCGGGCAGCTGGAAGAAGGCATCCGCCGCTTGCAGCGGCGTTATCCCGGGGTGCAGCGGTTCATCGCCTACTTTCAGCCGGCCACCAACACCTACGCCCCGGTGGAGAAGCTGCGGCGGCTGTTTTACGAGGCGTTGGAGCATCCGCAGGTGGTGGGCCTGGCCATCGGTACCCGGCCCGACTGCGTGCCCGAGCCGGTGCTGGACCTGCTGGAGGAGCTGGCCCGGCGGACGTATCTTTCGGTGGAATACGGGTTGCAGACGATCCACGACCGCTCGCTTGACTGGATGAACCGCGGCCACCACTACGACGCCTTCGTCGATGCCGTGCAGCGCAGCCGCGGCCGCGGGTTTGAAATCTGCGCCCATGTGATCCTGGGGCTTCCCGGCGAATCCCGCCAGGACATGCTGGCCACGGCCGACGAGCTGGCCCGGTGGAACATCGACGCGGTCAAGATCCATAACCTCTACGTCGTGCAAGGCACGCCGCTGGCGGAGCAGTACGCTCGGGGGGAAGTGAGTTTGCTTTCCCGCGAGCAATTCGTGCAGGTGCTGGTGGATTTCCTGGAGCGGCTGCCGCCCGGGTGCGTGGTGGAGCGCGTCTCGGGCGATGCCCCGCCAGATTACCTGGTAGCCCCCCGCTGGTGCCTGGACAAAGCGGGGTTGAAGGAAGCCATCGAGCAAGAAATGCAGCGCCGGGACACCTGGCAGGGGAAACACTGCCGGTTCGTCCCGGCCGGCGCCTGAGCAGGCCCCGGGGGCAAGCACCATCTTCTGGCCGGCTGCCGCTGGCGGCTTGTTGCTCATCGGCCCGCTGCCTCGACAAGCGCCTCAACCACCCCGGCCATGGTGTATTGCCGTGCCTCGGCCGCCGGCGGGTGGCCCAACTGGCGGAGCGTATGGCTGGTGACCGGGCTGATGCTCACCAGCCGGGTTTTTTGCAGCAGCGGACCGAACATCCGCACCAGGCTGCGGGCGATGGCCGAGCTGGTGGCGGTGATCCAGTGCAGCTTGCCTTGTTCGAGCAGTTGTTTGACGTCCGGCTGGGGTTGTTCCACGTCGGTGCTGCGATACACCACCACTTGTTCCACCTCCCCCCCGGCTTGCTGCAGTTGCTGGGCCAGCACTTCCCGGCCCCGGCTGGCTCGAAGTAACAGAAAACGCCGCCCTGGGGCCTGGGGGGCCAGAGCCTCGGCCAGGGCTTCGGCCCGGTACTGCTCCGGGTGGCAATCGACGCGCAGGCCCCGCTCTTGCAGTGCCTGGGCGGTGGCCGGACCGATGGCCGCCAGCTTCACCCCGCCCAGGCGGCGCACATCGTAGCCGCGCTGCCACAGCCGCCGGAAAAACCACTGCACCCCGTTGGTGCTGGAAAACACCAGCCAGTGGTAGTCACTCAGGTGGTCCAAGGCCGTATCCACCGCGGTCCAGCTCTCCGGCGGCTCGATACGGATGACCGGCTGAAGCCACACCTCGGCCCCGTGTTGTTCTAGCAGCGTGGCCAGTTCCCCGGCTTGATGGGCCGCGCGGGTGACCAGCACCCGCACACCGGCCAGCGGGGGGCGTTGGGGGATGGGCCAGTTGCACTCCCGCGCCGCCACCTGCCCCACCACGGCCAGCACCGGCGGACGCACCCGTTCCCGGGCGATCACCTGCGGCACTTCCGCCAGGGAGCAGCGAAGCGTTTGCTGATCGGGCCAGCAGCAGCGGCGGATCAGGGCCACGGGAGTATCACCCGGCATGCCGTGGCGGATGAGCTCTCCGCTCCAGTCCCGGGCCGTGGTCACGCCCATGTAGATGACCAGCGTGCCGGGGAACCGGGCCAGCGCGGCGTAGTCCAGCGGCTGCTCCGCCTGGTCTTCTTGCCGTCCGGTAACAAGCGCCACGGCCGAGGCCACCCCGCGGTAGGTGAGCGGCACGCCCGCGTAAGCCCCGGCCCCCAGGGCGGCAGTGATCCCCGGGACGATTTCAAATGGCACGCCGGCCTGCTGCAAGACTTCCAGCTCTTCGGCCACGCGGGCAAACAGCAGCGGATCGCCCCCTTTGAGCCGCACCACGGTTTTTCCGGCCCGGGCCGCCTCGATCATGCGGCGATTCACCTCCGCCGGGGAGAGCATCCGCCCGGTGCCGTGTTTGCCCAGGCAAATGCGCTGGGCCTGCGGGGGAGCGTGGTGCAACAGGTGGGGAGAGGCCAGGTAGTCATACAGCACCACATCGGCCTGTTGCAGGCAGCGCAGCCCGCGAAGCGTTATCAACGCCGGATCGCCGGGACCGGCCCCGACCAGGTAAACCTTGCCGGTCGAAGCGGGGGAACTCATGGCGAACGTTTCCAATCCCAAGCAGGAGGGTTAAAATGGCCACAGGGTCGCGTGCAGGCGGCGGGGCGCACTGCACGCGGTGCCGGTTGCAGTTTGGCCGTTTTTTCTCCGCTTGACCAGTCGATTGGAGAAGGCGGGCCTGAAGAACGTCGTCTCGGGGCAGGCTCCCCGGCCCCGAGCAGACGCTGGTTCCCCCGTCGAAACAGGACGATTGCTTGCATGAGCAGCCAATCCACCCCCCAGGAGCTGTCTCCCGCGGTGCGCAAGCGCCTGCAGCAGCTGTTCGATCACGGGAGCAAGGCGGTCACCCGCGGCAACTACGAGTACGCCGCCGACCTGTTCTCCCAATGTGTGCAGGGCGATCCGGGCAATGCCATCTACGCCCAGAACCTGCTGGGAGCCCTGCAAAAGTTCTACAACAACAACAAGAAAGGGGCGCGCCTGGCTTCGATCCGCGGGGCCAAGAACAAAACGGCCCTGCTGGCCGCCTTCCGCAAAAAAGACTGGGACTCCGTGTTCAAAAACGGCACCGAGCTGCTGAAGCTCAACCCCTGGGACACCGGCACCCTGATCACCCTGGCCGACGCCTGCGTGGAGTTGGGCCACAACGAATGTGCCGTCACCTATCTTACGGCCGGGCTGGCCGCCGACCCGGACCACGCCGAGCTGAACCGCAAAATGGCCCAGGCCATGGAACGTACCGGGCAGTTCGACAAGGCCATGCTCTACTGGCGCCGCGTGCTCAAAACCAATCCGGAAGACGAACAGGCCCGCAAAGGGATCGCCAACGCCCAGGTGAAAAAAACCATCACCAAGGGCGGCTACGAGTCGGCCGAATCGGCCAGCGAGGTGGCCGCCGCCGGGCAGATGATCGGCGCCCAGGCCCACGAAACCAAACGCAGCCGGGAAGAGGAGTTGCAGCGGGCCATCAAGCGCCAGCCTGAGGAAGTCTCCCACTACATCGACCTGGCCGACTACTACACGGCCGAAAACCGCCTGGCCGAGGCTGAGCAGACGCTGGAAAAAGCCCTGGAGGTCTCCGGCGGGGAGCTGAACGTCCGCGAGCGCCTGGAGGACGCCCGGCTGCGACGCATGCGCGAAAACGCCGCTGTGGCCCAGCAACGCTGGATGGAAGAAAAAACCGAGGAAGCCAAGCAGCGAGCCCAGCAGGCCGCCCGCGAGCTGCTGCTGGCCGAGCTGGACTACTACCGCACCCGAAGCCAGCGCTATCCCAGCCAGACCGGCTACCGCTTCGAGCTGGGCATGCGGCTGAAGCGGCTGGGGCAGTACCAGGAAGCGATCAAGCAGCTCCAGGAGGCCCGCAAGGACCCCCGACGCAAAGGCGAAGTGTTCCTGGCCCTGGGCGAATGCTTCCAGCAGATCAAGCAGTACAAGCTGGCCGCAACCAACTACGAAGAGGCCCTCGCGGCCATCGCCGATCACCAGGAGGAGTTGAAGAAGCGGGCCTTGTACCGTGCCGGCCGCCTGGCCCTGGGACTGAGAGACCTGGACCGGGCCGAGGAGCTGTTGACCCAACTGGCCGGCATGGACTTTTCCTACCACGACGTGGCCGAGCTGCTGGAGAAGATCCGCCGCCTGCGGGAAGAGGAGCAGTAACCCTGCCGGGGGCCAAAGATCTCCAAAGTCGAGTTTTAGAACCTGCTGGGCTGGCATGATGAAACTCACCCGACTCATCGTCCACGGATTTCGGTCGCTACGCCAGGTGGACGTGACTTTGGGGCCGTTGAACGTGTTCATCGGGGCCAATGCTTCCGGAAAGAGCACAATCCTGGACGTTTTCCGCTTCTTGCATGAGGCGTTGACTCGGCAGGACTTTGCTCCGGCCGTGTTTGCCCGCGGCGGGATTGTTCACTTGGCCTGGAAAGGTGAACATGCAAATCGCATTCAAATTGAAACGCACTTTGAGCATGTGGATCGCCGGTACCAGTGGCGGGTGGAACTGACCCGCGAGAACTACGAATTTTCCGTTCAAGAGCGGTTGCTACTCCGCAGCAGCGACCCTAAGCCGCGGGTGCTCCTCGACTCGACGGCAGGTAGAGGCAACTGGTGGTCC
The DNA here is from genome assembly GCA_026982835.1 of Planctomycetota bacterium. Classification (GTDB taxonomy): domain Bacteria; phylum Planctomycetota; class Planctomycetia; order Pirellulales; family S012-138; genus S012-138. Next base: position 6,705 of record JALSGI010000929.1, read on the forward strand.
GAACACGGAGAGCGCACGCTGGCCTTGAAAACCAAAACGGAATGTGCCCTGGCGGCGGTCGAAATCGACGAAGAATTCAGTGGACGAAGCGTGGCCCATTTTATCCGTCGCTGGGGATTTTTCGATCCGAACCCCATTCAGCTTCGTAAAGACTCCCTTCCCGATCACTCGGCCGAGTACCTGGACAGCTATGGGAGGAATCTGGCTCAGCATTTGATGTTCTTGCATAAACACAAGCCGGAGGTGTTTCAAAAAATCCTTCAAGGAGTCGAATCTGTTCTCGGGTTTTCCTTGGAGTTCACTTTTCGTCCGCCAAGAGACGAGGATGAAGCAGGCTACTTCGTGGTGAGGGAGCCGGGACTCCGCTTTCCCGTGCATCAAATCGGGCTTTCCAGCGGGACGCTTCGGGCCATCGCCGTTTTGACGGCCATCCTGGAAGACGCCAGTGACCGCCTGTTGGGAATCGAGGAACCGGAAAACTATCTCCACCCCGCCGCGCTTCGGGCCCTGGTCGAACACATTCGCTACCTGTTCCAGCACGGCGAAACCGCTTCTGCACCCAAAAAAGCTCCGCAAATTTTATTGACCACGCATTCCATTCGCTTGCTCGATTACCTGGATGATCCCGGGGCCGTCTATCTGGTTCGCCGAAACGAGCAGGGAGAAACCCACGTTCTCAAGGAGCCACATCCCGAGTCTGTCCGGAAGGCATTGGAAGAATCCGGATTGGGATTGGGAGAGTTCTACGAAACCCAAGGGTTCGCTGGATGAGCTCCTACCAGAAAGCAGTCGTAGTGATTGCGTCGGGGGCAACAGAACAAAAAGTCCTGCCCGTTTTGTTGAGAAAACTTCAACAACCGTCCTTTTTTCTATGCGAGGTATTGGTCCCGCGGGGCAATCGCCAGTTG
>JALSGI010000930.1 GCA_026982835.1 Planctomycetota bacterium
CGAGTCCAGCAGGTCCAGCACGCCGCCGAATCCCGGAATCCAGCTGCCGGAGTCTTTCACGCCCGCGTCGCGCTTCAGCAGCGATTCGACCAGATCGCCCAAAATGCCCGTGACGGCAATCACCAGACCAAAGGCCCAAGGGGCCAGCGGGCAGCTTCGCAAGGGGCAGTCTTGCGGCAGCAGGAAGCGAAAGCACGCCCAACTTACTGCCAGGGCCAGCAGTACCGCCCCGAAAGCTCCGGCCCAGGTCTTGCCCGGGCTGAGCCGGGGCACCAGCTTCCGCCGGCCCAACAGGCGGCCTAGCGTGTAGGCCCCAATGTCTCCACTTTTGACCACCAGCACCGTGGTCAGGATCAGGGGCACGCCCCAGGTGGGTTTTCCCTCCGGGCCGGTGTAGCGCAGCAGCACCAGGCAGCAAAGCGTCCCTCCGGCGTAGAGGAGCACGAATGCTGCTCCCGCGAGGCGGAGCGTGTTTTTCTGTTCCGGTTCGTATTCCCACACCGCACTCACCAGCAGCCCGACCACCAAGACCACGAGCACCCCCGCCGCCAGCCCGGGAAGCTCCCAGTCAGGCACCAGGTACCAGCCCACCCCCGGGGAGGCGACCAGCAGGGCCGCAGGCACCAGGGCCAGCGGCCGCCAGGGGGCGGCCCCGTGCGGCTGGAGCAATTGCCGGGTTTCGGCGGCAGCGGCCAGGCTCAACAGCACGGCCACGGGCACCAGCACCGCCCCGGGCGGAAGCCAATAATGCTCCCCTGCCCCGGCCAGCACCAGCAGGGCCACCAGCAGCGTGCCGATCGGTAAGCGGTAGCGAAGCATGCCTTGGCGCTCGTATTTCGGTGAAAAGGCACGAGGGGTTAACAACACGGGAACCGTTTTATCGCAGCAGGCGGTGTGCAGCCAGTTGGAATAGGTGTTTGGCTCCTAGCTCATGGACGCTTGACGCGGTGCTTCCGCCGCCCGGCGAGCCCCGAGCTTCAGTTCGGGGAGGGAGTGGGGGCTTGGGGTCTTGCGGTGGGTGCTTCCGCACCGGGGGCTTGGGGGCGTGGGGGGT
>JALSGI010000931.1 GCA_026982835.1 Planctomycetota bacterium
GCAGGTGCGGCGGCGGATCGGCATGGTGTTCCAGAAGCCCAACCCCTTCCCCAAGAGCATCTACAAGAACATCGCCTGGGGGCTGGCCATCAACGGCATCCGCGACCAGGTCCAGCAGCGGGTACAGCGGGCGCTGGAACAGGCCGCCTTGTGGGAGGAGGTGAAGGAACGCCTGCACGACTCGGCCCTGGCCCTCTCCGGCGGGCAGCAGCAGCGGTTGTGCATCGCCCGCGCGTTGGCCCTGGAACCGGAGGTGCTGCTGATGGACGAGCCGTGCTCGGCCCTGGACCCCATCTCCACGGCCCGCATCGAAGACCTCCTCTTCCAGCTCAAGGACACCTACACCATCGTCATCGTCACGCACAACATGCAGCAGGCGGCCCGGGTTTCGGACTTCACGGCGTTCCTGGACGCCGGGCAGTTGGTCGAGTTCGGTCCCACCGAGCAGGTGTTCACCCGGCCCAAGCAAAAACGAACCGAAGACTACGTCACCGGCCGCTTCGGCTAAGGTGCCGCTTGTCGGCCGGGGGTTGGGGACCGTGCACCGCCGGAGGCAGACAACTTGCACCTCTTCGCACGAAGGCGCAAACCATGACCATCCACCTGGAACGCGATCTGAAGCGACTGGAAAAAGAGCTCTGGGACCTGGGGGCCCTGGTCGAGGAGGCCATCAATCGGGCCATCGGAGCCCTGGTGCAGCGGCGGCCCGAGCTGGCCGAACAGGTGGCCCAGGGCGACATGGTCATCGACGAAAAAGAAATCCAGGTGGAAGAAGAGTGCCTCAAGGTGCTGGCCCTGCACCAGCCGGTGGCCGGGGACCTGCGGTTCATCATCATGGTGCTCAAGGTGAACAACGATCTGGAGCGGATGGGCGACCTGGCCGTGAACATCGCCGAGCGGGCCGCGCAACTGGCCCGCCAGGACCCCTTGCCGGTCCATCTCCGCTTTCCGGAGATGACCGACGCGGTCAAGGCGATGGTCCGCCGCTGCCTCAACGCGCTGTTTTCTTCCAGTGCCGAGGAGGCCCGGGCCGTGCTCAAAATGGACGACGCCGTGGACCAGTTCCACCGCGACATGTTTGATGTGCTGCAGGAGCTGATGCGCAAGGATCCGGAGACGATCGAGCGGGCCATCCACTACCTGTCCGCCTCGCGGCACCTGGAGCGGATTGCCGACCTGGCCACCAACATCGCCGAGGACATCGTCTTTCTGGTCGAAGGGCGAATCATCCGCCACCGCCCCCCCAACAACGGCGCCTAGGCTTGGAGGCGTGGGGGCTTGAGGGCTTGGAGGAGTGGAGGATAGAAGAGCCCCGCACGTCAGTGAAGGCGGTCTTGGGTCGTGGGTTTTGGGTCTTGCGGACCGAGAGCCCCGCACGTCAGTGCGGGGAGGGCTTGGGGAGTGGCGAGCCGCGGGCTTCAGCCCGCGGAGAACCGGCAAGCGGCCGGCCTCAGTCGGCGGAGGAGCGTGCGCACGTCAGTGCGGGGAGGCGGCAGGGCCGCAGCCACTAGGCGCTTCCGCTCCGATGCAAGAAAAAACGTCAACTTGCCCAACAAGAGCCCCCCGCGTAAGCGGGGGGAGAAGCAATATCGGCGTGCGCCATGCGCCGTGCGCTGTTGCGCCGCAGCTTCCGCTCCAGAGGTCTTGGGTCGTGGGTCTTGGGTCTTGCGGTGGTGCTTCCGCACCGGGCAAGGCGAGCCGCCAGCTTCAGCTGGCGGAGAAGATCGACATGCGTTTTTTCCTGGCTCTCCCCGGGCTAAAGCCCGGGGCTCGCCAAAGTCACAATAAGCGCCGACCAAAATACCAAACGGCGAGCCGGGAGCGTAAGCTCCCGGAGGGGGCAGGGGCAGAGCTTAGTCCCACCACCATCGCCCCGGCGGGAGCTGGGACAGCTCGGTCCGCTTGCGGGCCACCTGGCCCTGTTCGTCCGGCAGGCGGTACTGGGGAGCCAGGGCCAGCGTGGGGTAGATCTGCACCCCGCCGCCCAAGGGCGTGTAGAGGCGGCTCCCTTTCCAGATGACGTTCACCACGGTTTCCACGCGTTGGGGGGCCGGGTGGACTTCCACCGGCAATCGGGCTTCGTCGCGGAACAGCTCGGCCTGCCAGCCCGACTTCCCGTAGTAATCCTGCTGCTGGATGAAAGCCGCGGCGATCAGCAGGTCGATGGCCGTGCGCAGTTGGGCAAACACCGGCTCGCGGGCGGCCAGTTGCGGGTACTTGCGGGTGAACTCCCGCACGAAGCCCACGCTGGCCCGGTCCGGCCGGGCATCGGACATCCGCCGCCCGTCGGGCAGCACCACTTCGCTTTCGTTGACCAGTTTCACCCCCTGGCCCACCATCTGCATGGCCAGCCCGTCCTCGCTCACCCGCACGCACTGGTAATCCGGCACGAAGAACCAGCGTTGCAGGGCGTTTCGGGAACCGCCCCCGCGGGTGGCCCGGTCCACGTAGTTGGCCATCCGCACCGGCGGCCGCTCCAGGCCGATGCCGATGAGCTTCATGCGATAGTCGGCCTCGACGAGCACGCGGGCCATGTGCGTCCGCGGGGAGATGCCCATCACCTTGATCGTGTGCATCCCCAGGGCGCGGCGAATTCCCTGGGCGATTGCCTGACCCGAGCCCGGCCGCACATAACGCCCCAGGCTGTTCAAGTAGCGTTGGAGCCGGGCCAGTCCCTGCTGGGTGGGATCGATCGAGCAGCCCACCAACAGCCGCTGGTGCTGCTTGCCCGGAGCAAACGCCCGCAGGGCCACCACCAAGTCCTCTAGCAACAGGGTGGGGCGGCCCGTATGGATCCCACGCACGCGGCCCACCGGGTCTTCCATCCACCCTTCGGCCGGTCCGGCCAACACGATGTCGCCAGTTTCGGGATAGAAGAAGACGTACTCGATGCGAGTCAACCCGGCCAGGTACTTCACCTCCGCCGGCAAGGGCTTGCCTTGCTCCAGGTGCTGAGCCACGACGCGTTCCAGGCGGTTAAGCGAGATTTTCCGCAGCGGGCTTCGCTGGGCCACCTCGGGGTCCAGCTGGGCCTGGGCGGCTTGCAACCGCTGCCGCAGCAACCGCCCCCCGGGATCGCGCACCACCACGTGCCGCAGCACTCCCTGGGCGTCCACTTGCACCCCGGCGGCCTGCACTCCGGGGGTGGGTTGCTGCCCCTGAGCCAGCAACGTTCCGGGCAGCAAGGCCAGCACGCAGCAAAATGCCAGGACACGACCAGCCATAACTCTTATGCTCCTTTGGCGGAAAACGAAGTCCGCAGGCGAAGGGACTCTAGAACCCACGCCTGGGTGCCAACCGTCGGATGTGTCTCTTCAGTCGATACTATTTGCCCCCCGCTGGCAAAGCAAGCAAAATGCTCAAGATTTGCCGGGGGAACGGGAACCGGCAACCTCCGACAACGCAGACCAGCCCCCCGCACCGCCAGGAGAGCTACGCCGGGCCGCTCCCCGTGACGCTTGCCACGGATCCTCTTACAATAAAGGGGATGTGGCTCGATTCTTGGGAGCCCTTTGGAAGAGGGCAAGTGGCCATGCCATTGTTGATCGACGGGTACAACGTGTTGTTCGAGCTGGGCTGGCTTTCTCCGGGTCGGGCCGCCCCGGGCGTGCTGGAGCTGCGGCGGCGTCGGTTGCTGGGCTTTCTGGCGGCTAGTCTCCCGCCCCAGCTGCGCGAAAAGACCATCGTGGTGTTCGACGCGGCCCAGGCCCCGGCCGATCTGCCGCGGCGGCAACACTACCAGGGGATCACCATCTTGTTCTCGGCCACCCGCCAGGAAGCCGACGAGCTGCTGGAGGAGCTGATCGCCGGGGAGGGCACGCCCAGTGCCCTGGAGGTGGTTTCCAGCGATCGCCGCATCCGGCAAGCGGCCCAGCGCCGCGGAGCCCGTAGCACCGGCAGCCGCCAGTGGATGGAGCGCGTGGCCCGGGAACGCTTCCAGCGGCAAAACCAGAGGGCCCCCGAACCGGAAAAACCCCAAGCCCCCCCACCGGATGAAGTGCAGTTCTACATGGACATCTTCGCCAAGGGGGACCTGGAGCAACTGGACGAGTTGTGGGAAACCCCCCAGCCGGAAGACACAGCCGGCCAGGAAGACATCCCCCAACTGTCCGACGACCCGGCCCGGCAGCTCGACAATCCCTATTACCCCTTCCCCCCGGACTACTTCGACGACCTGGAAGACGAGCACGGGCCATAACCCGCGTCGGAAAGCGCTTGCGGGAGAGACACTCTTCTCAGGGGCGTTTTCCCGCGGGATTTTCCACCCGCAGCAGGGCTCCCACCCGGGTCCGCACCCCGGGAGAAAAGACCACATGCTGCGGTTCTCCTTCCACCGGAGTCAGGCCCAGACTTTCCGGCAGCGTGGTGCGGCAGTGCAACAGCTCCACGTCGAACAGCCGGTAGGGGGCGTGAGCCACGCAGCCGCTCCAGAGTCGCCCGCGGCCGTCGGCCGCGTAGAGCAGGTAGCGTTCGATGAGAAAGTGATCCAGGGTTCCCGGTTCGGTAACGCGGCCGGGGGCAACTTGTTCGGGCTCAAGCAGCCGCGCGGCCAGCTGGTACTGGGCGGCCGGCTGCCGGCGCCATCCGCGGTAGTGGACCTCGTTCCCCTGCCAGCAGAGGCTCAACTGGGCGTGGAAGTACGGCAGGTGCCATCGCCGCCGGGCCACCTGCACGGCCGGCCAACAGGTGGCATCCAGGCTGTAGAACCACACCCCCGGACCGTACTGGGGATGGGTCACATAGGTGCGCAGGTTCGTCTCCAGAAAAGCCGACACGCCCGGCAGCGGCGGAAACCACCAGGGGCGCAGCCCCCGGATGCCGAAGCACACCATGCCCAGCCACGCCCGGCCCTCCCAGGTTTCAAGCTCCAGCCCGCCGGGCAAGAGACGTTGCAGCGGCTCGGGCTCCACGGCCCAATGAACAAACAGCAGATCGTACCACCGGTGGTAGCCGGCCAGGCGCCACGGTGGCGGGATGGGCCGTGCGGGTTGGAGGCGATTGGGTCGAGGCAAAGTTCGGTTCCGCCCCTGCAACGGAAGGAGGCTGCGCCCGGTTACCTCACCACCGAGGCCCCTTGGCCGGGCAGTTGGAGCTTGAAGTTGGGGCTTTGACCGAAGAAGCGCATCGGGTTGTCCAGCACCACCTGCTGGATGGCTTCAAAGGGGTGCTGGCGGCGGCGCATTTCCATGATGAAATCGGGCACGGCCGTGGGCTTGGAGGGGCCCCAGTCCCCGGCCGAGTTGACCAGCAGCCGCTCGGTGCCGTACATCTCGATGATGTCCGCGGCCCGCTTCGGCGTGCACTTGGTGACCGGATAAAGCGTCATTCCGGCCCAGTAGCCCCGCTCCAGCACCTCGCGCACTGTGTGCTCTTCCACGTGGTCCACCAGCACGCGGTCCGGGGCCAGCTGGGGAAAGTCGGCCAGCATGTCCAGGATCATCCGCGTGCCCATGTACTTGTCTTCCAGGTGCGGGGTGTGGATAAGGATGGGCAGGTCGTGCCGCAAGGCCAGTTCCACGTGTTCCAGGAACACGGTGGCTTCGTTGGGCGTGTTTTTGTTCAGGCCAATCTCGCCGATACCTAGCACATTGGGCCGGTCCAGAAACTCCGGGATGGCGGCGATCACCTCGCGCGATAGCTCCACGTTCTCGGCCTCTTTGGCGTTGATGCACAGCCAGGTGTAGTGCTGCACGCCGAACTGGGCCGCCCGACGTGGCTCCACCTCGGTCAGGTGGCGGAAATAGTCCCGGAATCCATCCACACTCCCCCGGTCGAACCCGGCCCAAAACGCCGGCTCGCTTACGGCCAGGCAACCCATGCGAGCCAGGGTTTCGTAGTCGTCGGTCACCCGGGAGATCATGTGGATGTGCGGGTCGATGTAGAACATGAAGCGTTCACTCCTTGCACGTTTGGGGTTTGAGGTTGGCCGCCGGGGCTCCCCCGGGCGCACTTGCCCGAGCCGGGAACCAGCTAGCGTGGTTTGGGCACGGGGCGGAACTGCTCTTTCCACTGGGGATCGTAGGCACGGGAGAAGATCATCTGCACCCGCTCGGCCCGCCCCGGCCCACGCTGGCTCAACACCTGCAAAGCCTGGGCGATTTGCTTCATGCGGGCATCGTCGCGGAGTGTTCCTTCGCCGCGGTCCAGGCGGTCCAGGTCGGCGGCCAGCTCCAGCAGGCGGGCGCGGATGTGCAGAAACTCCCGTTCCAGCGTGGCGGCAGCATCCCGGGGGGTTAGTTGCATGGCAGCAAGGGCTCGTTGCGAGGCGTGAAACACAACAGACCACATGGCCCGGCTTGTCGGGCTTCTATGACAAGTTTCCCCGCTCCGGTGGCGGAAATCAAGCGTGGCGGGGAGCGGGCCAGGGTCGGCGAATCGCCCGGTGGCCCTGGGAAACTTGCCCAACCGCTAAACTTCCCCCAGCCGAACCTCGGCTGCCCAAGCGCCGGCGCGGCAGACTCTCATGCACGCGCACACACCCGCGCCGCGCCGGCCTTGGGTAGCCTGGTGCCGCCCGGGAAAAAGCTTCCCGGACGCAAGCCCACAACTCCCCTGGCAAGCCGGGAAAGAAACAACTACGAAGCCGCAGCGGCCACCGCCGGCGGCTCCTGCTGCTGGCTGCGGAACTGGCCGTTCTGGTACAGCTCCTTGGCCCGCTCCACCGCGTCCTCGAATCGGTCGAAGACGTTCTCCTCCCCGATGCGATCCAACACGTGTAGCCGCTCCAGGAGGCTACGGACCGGGCCGCTCATGCCGGTGAGGATCACATGGGTATGGAGGCTTCGGGCCTTCTCGATCAGGTCCTCCAGCAGGTAGGCTCCCGAAAGGTCCATGTAACGCACCCGGCCCATCCGCACGATCAGCACGTCGTAGTGCACCAGGCGCTCCATCGTGTTGTAGATGGCGTTGGACAGCCCGAAGAACATCGGACCCTCCTGGTGCATGATGAGCACGTGGCGCTTGAAGTCCTCGGAAAGCCCTTCCTCGTCGGCCCAGGGCAGGGGCAGCTCGCTCAACGAGGCCACCTCCGGCCCGTAGATCTCCCCCATCTCCTGCACAAAGCGGAAGAAGGCGATGGCCAGCCCCACCCCCACGGCCACCAGCAGGTCGGCCCACAGTGTCAGCCCCAGCACGGCAAAGAAGCAGATCAGGTCCGTCAGCGGCAGCCGCCGCAGCACCGGCAGTACGCGGTAGTCCAGAATGTCGATACCCACCTTGAGCAAAATCCCAGCCAGGCAGGCCATGGGCACGTAGCTGGCGTAAGGGGCCAGGCCCAGCATCAAGGCCAGCATCACCAGGCCCATGGTCACCGAACTCAAGCTGCTGCGGGCGCCGCACTTGATGTTGGCCACCGAGCGCATGGTGGCCGTGGCGGTGGTCACCCCACCCACCAGCCCGCAGGCCATGTTGGCGATCCCCTGGCCGAACAGCTCGCGGTTGCTGTCGTGCCGGTCGTCGGTCATCGTGTCGCAGATCAGGCAGGTCAGCAGCGAATCGAACGCGCACAGTCCGGCCAGGGCAAACGCCGGGCCGATCATCGAGGCGAACAGGGAGACATCGGGCAGGTAGAGCTTGGGCAGGCCGC
>JALSGI010000932.1 GCA_026982835.1 Planctomycetota bacterium
GCGGCGGACGATGCGGTCGATGAAACCGTGCTCCAACAGGAACTCGCTGGTCTGGAACCCCTTGGGCAGCTCGATCCGCATGGCCGCCTTGATCACCCGCGGGCCGGCAAAGCCGATCAGCGCCTTGGGCTCGGCATAGACCACATCCCCTAGCGAGGCGAAGCTGGCCGCCACGCCGCCCATGGTGGGATTGGTCAGCACGGAGATGAACAGCCCCCCGGCTTCGTGGAAGCGGGCCAAGGCGGCGGAGACCTTGGCCATTTGCATCAGCGACAAGATGCCCTCGTGCATCCGCGCCCCGCCCCCGGAGCCGGAGACGATAATCAGCGGCAATCCCAGCTGGGTGGCTCGTTCCACGCAGCGGGTGAGCTTCTCTCCCACCACGGCCCCCATGCTCCCCATGATAAAGGCCGAATCGGTCACGCCCACCACCACGCGGCGAGCACGGATCATCCCCTGGCCCACGATCACCGCGTCCTTCAGCCCCGTGCGGCGCTGTTCGTCCCGCAGCCGCTGCAAGTAGGGCTTGCGATCTTCGAACTGCAACGGGTCGGCCGGTTCCAGCTGCTGGAACCACTCCTCGAAGGTGCCTTCGTCCAGGAGTTGCTCGATGCGTTTTCGGGCCGGGACGTACCAGTGGTAATCGCACTGGGGACACACACCCAGGCGTTTCTCGGCTTCTTTGCGGAACACGGTGGCCTCGCAGCCCGGGCAGCGAATCCACAGCCCTTCGGGCACGCCGCGTTTGGGCCGCTTGGACACTCCCAGCCAGCTTTGCACGTCGGGTTTTCCTGTGGCCATGAATGCAACACTCATGCAGCAAGGAGCCGGAATGGACCGTCCTGCCTTGGGTTTACGGTAATCGTTTTTCTGGCCGCTTCCAAGGACCTTCTTGGCCTGGGCAGAAGGGCCATGGGGGAAAACCCTCGGGCCGGAACAGGTGGCAATCGCCGCTTGTACTCAAACCGCACCCAGCAGGAAAAGTCCAGCCAAAGTGCCGTGCTGCCAGTGCCAGCAGGGGGACAGGAGTTCAGTCCTGCCGAAGCGGATCGC
>JALSGI010000933.1 GCA_026982835.1 Planctomycetota bacterium
AGGGCAGGACTGCGGTCATTGTTACCCCTGTGGCCGTCGAGTTCCTGGCCGGTTTCTCGCGTAAAGAGGATGTGGAGCTGGGCGAGTTGTTCCTGTCCCACCTGCTCTGCATCGATCAAAGACAAATCACTGCCACAGATTGGCAAGAAACCCTCCGGCTGGCCAAGCGCGTGCCCCGGGACGGGCGAAGAAGGCAACTGGGCGATTGCCTGATCCGGGCCTTGGCCAACCGCCTGGGCGCCGAGGTGTTTTCCTTGGATCGGTTTTTCCCATGATCGGCTTTGCGACAAGACTTGGCTTGTTGTTGTAGAATCTCGATCTGCTACCTTGAGGTTGATTTCTCCGGAGGCTCTTCGTCGTTTGCAGAAAACAACCACCATGAAAATCACCCACGTGGAAACCTACCCGGTGCGGGTGCCGCTGAAGCCGGTGCGGCAGATGCGTTCCAGCCTGGGCCAGCACCGCGTTTCGGAGTTTCTGCTGGTGCGGCTGGGAACCGACGCCGGCGTGGAAGGGGTCGGCGAGGCCACCACCACGCCCAACTGGAGCGGAGAAACCTGCTGGACGGCCCAGGCCATCATCCGCAGTGTGCTGGCCCCCGTGCTGCTGGGCGAAGACCCCCGGCAGATCGAATCGCTGGCGGCCCGCATGGACCGCGTGTGCGTGGGCAACCCGTTCGCCAAGGCGGCCCTGGAGATGGCCCTGTGGGACATCGTGGGCAAACGGGAAGGCAAACCGCTGTACGAACTGCTGGGCGGCCCGGCCCGAGAAAAGCGATTTCGCTGCCGGTTCTCGCTGGGGGCCTATCCGCCCGAAAAGGCCGCCCAGGTGGCCGCCGAGCGTGTGGCGGCCGGGTTCGACACGATCAAGATCAAGGTGGGGGCCGATTCGCTGGACCGGCAACGGGTACAGGCGGTGCGCGAGGCCGTAGGCCCGGAAGTGACGCTGACCATCGACGCCAACGGCGGCTGGTCGCTGGAGCAGGCTTTGGACATCCTGCCGGAGCTGCTGGCCCTGGGCGTGACGCTGGTGGAACAGCCCACCCCGCGCGGCGACGACCTGGCCCTGCGCGCCGTGCGGCAGGCCGTGGAGGTGCCGGTGATGGCCGACGAAGGGTGTTTTACGCTCACCGACGCCCGAAGACTGATCCAGGGGGAATGTTGCGATCTGCTGTGCGTCTATCCGGGCAAAAACGCCGGCGTGCTGGCCGCGGCCCAGATCGCTACGCTGGCCCAACAGCACCAGATGCCCTGCAGCGTGGGCTCCAACCTGGAGCTGGATGTGGCCACCGCGGCGATGGCCCACCTGGTGGTGGCCCATCCCAATCTCCAGGTGGAACGCTTTCCGGGCGATGTGCTGGGGCCGGAGTATCACGAGTTCCCCGTGGTCAAGCGGCCCGTGGAGATCGAAGGCCCTTGGGTCAGCGTGCCCCAGGGGCCGGGGCTGGGCGTAGAGGTGGACTGGCAGCAAGTGCGCCAGTGCCGCCCGGAACCGTAGCCGCGGCGGCAAGCCCCCGCTGCCAGGGCAAGGGAAAGGCAGATCGCTTGCGTTTTTCTCTGCGAGGCGCTTTTCTCCAAGTTGCTTGCAATCGGCCTGCTCGACACCGTACAACGGTAATGGTCTTTGCCCGGTGGTATAATGAAATTGACGACTTTGCCCCGCTGGGGGCAAAGCCGAAACCGACGCGAGGAGACCCTGCCTGTGCGACGTTTTTGTGTTCTTTGGCTGTTGTTGTGCTGGCTGGCCGGAGTGGAATTCCCGGCTGTTTCCGCTGCCCCGCCCGCCGCCCCGGTGGACGCCGATCTGCTGCTGGAAGGCGGCCTGGTGGTCGATGGCAGCGGGGAGAAGCCGTTCGTGGGCAGCGTGGCCATCCGGGAGGATCGCATCGTGGCCGTGGGGCGTTTTCCGCTGGGGAAGGTGAAGCAGCGGATCGACTGCCGGGGGCTGGTGATCACGCCCGGCTATATCGACCTGCACAACCACAGCGACTTCTCCATCGTGGAAAAACCCAGCAACCAGGCGGCCAACTACCTCACGCAAGGCTGCACCACGATCGTCACGGGCAACTGCGGCAGCGGGCAGTGGCAAGTGGCCCGATTCCTGCAACAACTGGAAAAACTCGGCACTGGGGTCAACGTGGTGCACCTGCTTCCGCACGGGACGATCCGGGCCCAGGTAATGGGCTCGGTCCGCCGCGAGGCCAACGCCGAGGAGTTGCAGCGGATGGGCCAGCTTGTGGAGCGGGGGATGCAGGAGGGGGCCTGGGGCATGTCCACCGGCTTGATCTACGTGCCGGGAGCGTATGCGGAAACCAGTGAGCTGGTCTATCTGGCCTGCATCGTGGCTCGCTACGGCGGCATCTACGCTTCGCACATCCGCAACGAGTCGGCCACGTTGCTCGATGCGGTGGAAGAAGCCCTGGAAATCGGCCGCCGGGCCCAGGTGCCCGTGCACATCTCGCACTTCAAGGTGATGGGCCGCCCGTACTGGGGCTCGGTGCGGATTGCCGCCCATCGCATCCAGCAGGCGCGCCGTCACGGCATTCGGGTCACGGCCGACCAGTACCCTTACATTGCTTCCTCCACCAGCTTGTCGGCCATGTTGCTGCCCAGTGCCATGCGCGAAGGCGGCACCCGTGCCTTGCAACGCCGACTGAAAGACCCGGCCCAACGGGAAAAAGCCCGGCTGCTTGTGGTCCAGGCCCTGAAGCTGCGGGACCGCATCCAGATCGCCGGCTACGATCCGCACCCGGAGTGGGCCGGCAAAACCCTGCGGCAGATTGCCCAGGAGCTGAAACGCACTCCGGAGGACGTGGCTCTGGAAATTTTCCTCCACGGCGACGCCGCGGCGGTGAACTTCGGTATGAGCGAACAGGACGTGCGCTGGGTGATGCAACTGCCCTGGGTGGCCACCGCCTCGGACGGCAAAGCCCGCGTGCCGGAAAAAGCCAAGCCCCACCCGCGATCCTACGGCACATTCTCCCGCAAGATCGGCTACTACTGCTTGCGGGAAAAGGTGCTGCCGCTGGAGCAGGCGGTGCGCAGCAGCAGCGGGCTGCCTGCGGACATCCTGGGCCTGCGCGATCGCGGCTACCTGCGACCCGGCTACATGGCCGACGTGGTGGTGTTCGATCCCAAGCGGTTCATCGACCACGCCACCTTCGAGGAACCTTACAAGAGCAGCCGGGGAGTGAAACTGGTGCTGGTCAACGGCCAGGTGGCCGTGCAAGATGATCGGCCCACCGGCACGCTGGCCGGGCGCGCCTTGCGCCACCCGGTGCCCCAGGGGGCCAAGGTCCAGGCCGGGGGCCAGTAGCCGGGCACTTGCTTTTTTCTTTGGGAGCCTTCGGCAAGGAGGAACGTGTGCCTGCCCTTTCGGCCCTGGAACTGCTCCAGCGCAAGCGTCCCCCGAAGTCGCTGGGCGTGGTGCTGCTGGTGGGCGGCGAGCCGCTGCTGCGAAAAGAGGCTCTGGCCTGGATCACCGCCCAGGTGTTCGGCCCCCAGGCCGATCCGCAACTGGTCGATACCTTCGACGGCAGCGAAGCCACGCTGGAGGAAGTGCTCGACCTGTGGAGCACCCGCGGGCTGTTTGCCGCCGCGCGGGTGGTGGTGGTGCGGGAGGCCGACTCCTGGATCAAGCAGCACCGCTCGGCGCTGGAAAAGGCCCTGGCCCAGCCCCCCGACGGCAGCACGCTGGTGCTGGTGGCCGATAGCGAAGCCTCCAGCACCCGGCTCTACAAGCTGGTGGAAAAGGTGGGACTGGTGGTCCGCTGCCAGGGGCCCACCGCGGCGCGGCTGCCGGCTTGGCTTTCGGCCCGGGCCGAAAGCCGCCACGGCACGCCCCTGGAAGAAGAAGCTGCCGCGCTGCTGGTGGAACGGGTGGGCGAGGACCTGGCCCTGCTGGACCAGGAGCTGGCGAAGCTGGCCGCCGCTTGCGGCTCCCAGGGGCGGATCACCGCCGAGGACGTGCGCCGCCTGGTCGGCTCCTGGCGCACCCAGGTGGTTTGGGAACTGATCGATGCGGCCCTGCAAGGCGAAGCCGCCCAGGCGCTGGATCAACTGGATCAACTGCTTCACTCCGGGCAGGATGTGTTCGGCGTGCTGGCTCCGTTGGCCTTCGTGCTGCGGCGGATGGCCGCGGCCACCGAGGTCTTTTTGCATCAGCTCCAGCAAGGGGGGCGCCCCGATCTCAGGGCCGCCTTGACCCAGGCCGGAGAAAAACGCTTTGTGCTGGAGACGCGGGCGGCGCAGCTGCGGCAGCTTGGCCGCCACCGGGGACGGGAGCTGATGGCCTGGGCCACCGAGGCTGACGCGGCCCTGAAGGGCTACAGCCAGCTTCCCCCCCGACTGGTGCTGGAGCGGCTGCTGGTGCGGCTTTCCCGGGCGATGCGCCCGCGGTAGCCGAGGGCTGGGAGGCTTGGAGGCGTGGCGGCTTGAGGGGGGCCGGAGCCCCGCACGTCAGCGTCTGGGTCTTGGGTCTTGCGGTGGTGCTTCCGCACCAGTGCGAGAAAAAGCGTTTCTTCTTGCAACCGGCGAGCCGCCGGCGCCGGCCGGCGGTTGGCCGGCGGAGCAACGACCACAAACCGTAGCAACCGCGTGCGTCAGCACGCGGTTGCTCAAAGCGGCACAGCGGTTGTCCTGGTTCAAGGTAACCGGGAGCTTACGCTCCCGGCTCGCCATGATCTGTTTTCTTGCTCCAGTGCGGAAGCACCGGCGCAAGTCGCACGGCGCACGCCGCAAGCCGATACTGCTCCTCCCCGCACGTGGCGTGCGGAGCTCCAGATCCCTCTAAGTCTTCGATCCTCCAGGCCCGGCCGCCCTTTTGGGTTTGCAATTCCCCACCGTGCCGCTCACCATGTAGCGCAGCCTGACAGCGGTTTCCCCCTTGTCTGCACCGCGGAGGAAAACACCATGCGCTTGCGCTTCGGCCTGTGGATCGCCGTCCTGATGGGCGCCGTCTATGGTTTGGCCCCCAACGCTTCGGCCCAGCAGGTGCTCCCCGGCACCGAAGAACTCAAACAGCAAGCCGACTTTGCCCAGGTGATGGTCGATGGCATCAATCGGTTCCTTCTTCGCCAGATCGAGCTGAGCCTGCAGAGGCGCAAGAGCCACTGGCAACGCGACCTCTCCTCCCCGGAAGCCTACCGCAAAAGCGTCGAGCCCAACCGGCGGCGCCTGGCCTACCTTATCGGGGTAAACGACAAGCGGCTGCCGCCGGGTGATCCTTGGCTGGCAAGCACCACCGCCCGGGAGGCCCTGGTGGCCCAAGGCCAAGGGGTGCAGGTGCGGCTGATCCGCTGGGGCGTGCTGCGGGGGGTGGAAGGCGTGGGTCTGCTGCTTGAGCCCACGGGGCAAGCCGCCCGGGCGAGCGTGGTGCTGCTGGGCGATTGCGACCAGCGACCCGAGCAACTAGCCGGGCTGATGCGGCCCTCGGGTCCCACGGCCCCGGCCGCCTGGCTCCTGGCCCGCTCGGGGCTGCGGGTGGTGGTGCCGCTTTTGCTCTCGCGGGCCAATACCTATTCGGTCCTCCGCGACGGGCGGAAGATGGACTTTTCGCACCGGGAATACGTCTATCGGGCCGGCTACCAGGTGGGGCGGCACCCGATCGGCTACGAGGTGCAGAAAGTGCTGGCCCTGGTGGACTGGTTCCGCCTGCGCTGGCCCAAGCAGCCGGTGGGGGTGGCCGGCTACGGCGAAGGGGGGCTGTTGGCCTTTTATGCCGCAGCGCTGGACGAGCGGATCGACGCCTGCCTGGTCAGCGGCTACTTCGGCCCGCGGGAACGCCTGTGGCGGGAGCCGATCTACCGCAACGTCTATGCCCTGCTGGAGCAGTTTGGGGATGCGGAGATCGCCTCCCTGGTGCTGCCCCGGCGGCTGATTGTTGAGGCGGCGGCCGTGCCGCGGATCAAGAACGTGCCGCCGGTGCGGGAGCAGCCGCGTGGGCGAGCCGCCCCGGGGGAACTGGTTACCCCCACGGTGGCCGAAGTCCAGGCAGAACTGTCCCGGCTCCGGGTCCTGGTGGGCCCGCTTTGGCCAAAGTGCGCCCCGCAGCTTTTCCTCTCCGGCGGTGGAAAGGGGCCGGGCCTCCAGCGGCCCGCCGTGGCGGCGTTTGCACGCGCCTTGGGCGCCACGCTGGCCGAAGAGCCTGCGGGGGCAGCGCTTCGGCCGCGCTGGCTCCCCTTTGCCGACGGCCACTGGCAGCGGCAGCAGTTGCAGCAGCTGATCGACCACACCCAATGGGTGTTGCACCACGCGGATCAGGTGCGGCAGCGGTATTTTGCCAAGCTGGACTTAAGCTCGCTGGCCGCCTACGAGAAGAGCTGTCGCCCGTACCGGGAACGCTTTCGCACGGAGGTGATCGGGGATTTTGAGCTGCCGCTGCTTCCGCCCCGGACACGCACGCGGCTGCTGTACCGGCAGCCCAACTACACCGCCTACGAAGTGGTGCTGGATGTGTATCCGCAGGTGATCGCCTACGGCTGGCTGTTGCTGCCGCGGGGGATCGCCCCCGGGGAGCGGCGGCCGGTGGTGGTGTGCCAGCACGGGCTGGAGGGCCGCCCGCGCGACCTGGCCCACCCGGAGGTGGACCACCGGGCCTATCACCGCTTTGCCTGCCGGTTGGCCGAGCGGGGATTCGTCGTCTTTGCCCCGCAGAACCCCTACATCGGCCGGGACCGCTTCCGCACCATCCAGCGCAAGGCCTACCTGCTGAAGAAGACCCTGTTTGCCATCATCACGGCCCAGCATCGGCAGATCACCAACTGGCTGGCCTCGCTCCCCTTTGTGGACCCGGAGCGGATCGCCTTTTACGGGCTTTCCTACGGGGGCAAGACGGCCATGCGGGTGCCGGTGCTGGTGAAGCGCTACTGCCTGTCGATCTGCTCGGCGGACTTTGATCGCTGGAACTACAAGAACGCCTCGGTGGACAATCGCTACACCTACGTGGGCACCATCGAGTACGAGATGTTCGAGTACGACCTGGCCCACTGGTTCGATCATGCCGAGATGGCCTGGCTGATCGCCCCGCGGCCGTTCATGGTGGAACGGGGCCATCACGACGGGGTGGCCCCGGACGAGTGGATCGGCTACGAGTTCGCCCGCGTGCGGCGGATCTACAACCTGCTGGGGATCGGCTCGCGGTGCCAGATCGAGTGGTTCGTGGGTCCGCATACGATCCACGGGCAGGGGACGTTCCGCTTTTTGCACCGGCACCTGAACTGGCCGGAGCCGAAGTAAGGTGCGCGTGTGGCCAGCTAGTACAAGGATGCTTGGCCCGGTGCTTCCGCACCGGGGGTGTGGGTCCTGGGTCTTGGGTCTTGCGGATGGTGCTTCCGCACCGGGCAAGAACAAACGTTTCTTCTCGCAACCGGCGAGCCGCCAGCTTTAGCCGGCGGAGGAGAATAACCAAAAGCGCTTATTCGGCTCTCCCCGGGCTGAAGCCCGGGGCTCGCCGAAGTCACAATAAGCGCCGACTCACACACCAAACGGCGAGCGCCAGCTTTAGCCGGCGGTTGTGAGACAACAGCCGTAATCGGAATCAACCGCGTGCTGACGAACGCGGCTCGCGGCAC
>JALSGI010000934.1 GCA_026982835.1 Planctomycetota bacterium
ATGATCATTATTGGTGTGCAGATGATCCTGCACAGCATGGGGTGAGCGTATGACCGGCATGTTGACCACGGAAACACTGGAACGTCAGATGCGGCGCATTGCGACCGCGGTCTCGGTAGTGGCCGTGGTGCTGATGGGCCTGGGCTTCGCGCACACACTGCTTTTCACGGATGTGTTGAGCATCCCAGGCATGGCCGCTCTGCCGCCTCAGCAGGTGCTGCACCTGGGCAACGTGGCCTGGGGGCTCTGGGCCATGAGCGCGGGCATCCTGTTGCTCACGTTGTTGCCCATGTTGCGCGTGTTGCTAGCGTTGTTGCTCTTCCTCCAC
Organism: Planctomycetota bacterium; assembly: GCA_026982835.1. Classification (GTDB taxonomy): domain Bacteria; phylum Planctomycetota; class Planctomycetia; order Pirellulales; family S012-138; genus S012-138. Next base: position 329 of record JALSGI010000934.1, read on the forward strand.
GCGCGGGATTTGCTGGACGCGGTTATTGGCTTTATCGTTCTGCTGGAGCTTATTGTGAGTATGCGGGCCGGGGGCTGAGGCACGCCCCGGCTGCGACCGGTTGAGGAAGATGGCACAGGCGGGAATGCTGTACGACGAGGCGAAAATTTACGTCAAAGGGGGGGATGGCGGCAACGGCGCCGTCGCGTTTCGGCGGGAGAAGTTCGTGCCCCGGGGCGGCCCGGCCGGCGGCAACGGGGGCAAGGGCGGGGACGTGTACCTCATTGTGGACCCACATCTGAACACCCTGCTGCCCTTCCGCAAGAAGGTCCACTTTAAGGCGGAGCGGGGGGAGCACGGCAAGGGCAAGAACCAGCACGGGCGCTCCGGGCGGGACCTGTACATCCCCGTGCCGCCAGGGACGGTGGTATACGACGCGGAGACGGGGGAGCTGCTTGCGGACCTGACGGAGCCGGGGCAGAAGGTGCTGGTGGCGCGCGGGGGGCGCGGCGGCCGGGGCAACGCCGCGTTCAAAAGCAGCGTGCGCCAGGCCCCGCGCATTGCCGAGAAGGGGGAGCCCGGCGAGGAACGCTGGCTCCGCCTGGAGTTGAAGCTCATCGCGGATGTGGGCATCATCGGCGTGCCCAACGCGGGCAAGTCCACCCTCCTCTCCCGTATCAGCAACGCGCGCCCCAAGATCGCCGACTATCCCTTCACCACCCTCCAGCCCAACCTGGGCCTGGT
>JALSGI010000935.1 GCA_026982835.1 Planctomycetota bacterium
AACAACAGCGGCAGCAGCAACAACAACAGCAACAACAACAGCAGCAACAACAGGAACAGGAACAGCCGCAACCGCAACAGCCCCAACAGCCAACCCCACAACCCCAACCGGAACAACCTCCTCAAAGCGGCGGCGGGCAATCCCCGCCGGCCTCTCCGGAACAACCCGCACCGCCGGGTGCCTCCGGGGCTGGAGGAGCAGGAAATGCGCAGCCCGCCTCGGCAGCTCCCCCGGGAGCTGCTCCGGCGGCTTCCTCACCCTAAGCTGTGAGCTAGAAGCTGTGATTCCCAGGAAGAATGGTTCGGCAAGCAGGACCTTTGAGAGGAACTTTGGCCATGGTTCCCAAAAAACCTGAGTCGATGACTACGATGGACAAAGTCCAGCAATTTTTCATCTTGCATGGAGAAAAGCTGGGCTTTTCCGTGGTGCTGCTGGTTCTGGCCTGGTGCTTGACCACGATCTTTACCGTGGAGACGTATCAACATCAGCCGGAAGAGTTGGTGCGAGACGTGCAAAACAAAAAGCAGTCCTTCCAGAACAACGATCCGACCAAGGACGAGTCGTTCCAGCAGTTGCAGGTATTCCGGTACGATGCTCAGGCGCGGCAGTCCTTGGCCTTCCACGTGACCGACATCGGCCCCTTCGATCGGGGAACCAATGTGGGAAAGAAACGTCCCGACCCCGAGCTGATCCCCTTGGCGGACCTTCAAGCCCGGTCCAAGCAGGCGATCGTCATTTACCGCCCTCCGCGAGGTAGTCAACTAGCCGCAGGGGATGGAAACGGAGCCGGTGCTCCAGTAGGCCCGGCCGGCAATCCGGGAGGCAAACGTCCGCCTGGTGCCCCGGCCGACATCGGTGGACCGGGAGGGATCGGCGGGGAAGGACTCGCCGAGTTTGCTGCCGGGGGAGGACAGGGGATCGGCGGCGGACCTCCCCTGGGGCCCGCGGGCGGGGGGGAAGGGGGAGCCGGGGCCCAGGCGCCCATAGCGGCCAACACCGATCCTGAATTGAGGTACATGGTGGTGATCACGGGTCGGATCCCCCTGAAAAAACAACTGGAAATCTACCGCAAGGCGTTCAAGGACTGCCGAATCACGGATCCCAACCGGGACTATCCCAGTTACTTCACCTTCCTGGTGGAGCGACGCGACTTGACTGCCGGGGAACAAAAGTGGAAGCGGATCAATGTCCGCGCGTTCCTGGAGCAACAAGTGCCCCAGTGGTACTCCGCCACGGAAGTGGTCGATGCCAAACACGTGGTTCCTCTCCAAGTCCTGCGAGGAAGAAAAAACGGTTGGACCGGCTTCACCTCCCCGCTGCCCCTGTTGGCCGACGAAAGTTGGGGCCCCGAGGCCACGGCCAACCAGATCCCCTTGCTGAGCGACCTGGGGACCAGGGAAGCCGCCGAACCGGCACAAAACGATTCCACCGACGAGATGTTCCCTGACGACCTGTTTCCCGATCAAGGCCTGGAACAACAACAGCCGAACAACGGCTCACCTGGACGCACCCCCCCGTCCCGACCGGGGATCACGGGACCGCTAGGCGGGTTGACCAGCCCGGGACAGGTGCCCGGAAGATTCCCTGGCGGAGGTTCTGGGCCCCTGGGTGGACTTCCCGGGTCGCAGGGCATGGGCCCCCCTACACGTGTAGGAGGACCTTCCGGTATGGGAGGCCCCCTGGGCCCGGGAGGAGCCCCGGAGATGGGCCTGGAGATGGGAGCGGGGACAGGAGCCAGCTCCGGAGCCCTCAGGGGAACAGGCAGTTCCTGGTTGCTGCGCCGCCCCCAAGACGATATCCTGCTGCGGTTCCTCGATTTGGACGTGGAGCCGGGACACGAGTACGTTTACCGGGTGCAAATCATCCTTTACAATCCCAACTATGGCATCAACGCCCGCTTCCTGGTCAATCGCGATTCCGCCAAGCGGCGTTTCCTGGAGACGCAATGGGTGGAGTTGCCTGAGCCGGTCCGGGTTACCGTGACCCGGGAAGTCATCGCCGGCCCGGTACGACGCTCTCCCGTGCGGGACCGTCAAAGTGTGATGGTGGTGGTTCGCGATCCGGACAACGGGGCGCAAATCCTCTCGGAGTTGCGCATCTATCGCGGGCACCTGCTGAACAAAACGGTCCGGGAAGTGTTCCGCAAGCACCCCACGCACAATTCCGTGGAGAAACTGCGGGACTACCCGATCCAAACCAACATCCTGGTACTGGATTTCATGGGAGGCCGATCCGTTCCGGGCGTGGGATCTCGGGTCCTCAACATGCCAAGCCAGGTGCTTGTGATGCACGAAGATGGCCGCTTGGAAGTTCGCCAGGAGATCAGCGAAGACGTGGACGCCCACTACGACCTGGCCCGAAAACGCCTGGCCCAACTGGCCAAGCTGGCCAAAGAAACCGAAGGAGGTTCAGACCAGACCGCGGGCCAGGGAAGCGGACCTTTCTTTGGGCCTTCAGGCAGTGACCAACAGGGTGGTCCCGCGGCAGGAAATTCCCCCTTTGATGAGTTTCAGCCTAATATTGGAACCGGTGGCTCAAGCCGCAAGCGCCCAAGGCGCAGGCGGTAAACAAAACCCTTCCCCCGGGCATGAGCCGCGCCGAAGCAGGCGCGGCTTTTTTTGTCTGCTGGAAAGCCCTTCTATCCGGAACAAACAGCTCGATCCCGCCAGAGGACCACCTCGACTGACTTTTTCGGCACAAGTGGCCTGCCAGGCACAATCCACCCGTTCTGCCATCTGCCCCCGCCGCTGAAGAAGCTCCCCGCGGCTCTCCGATAGTCTTTCTGTGCCCGAGGAGCCGCTGCTTTGGTCGCTGTGGAGGCAATCGTTGATGGCAAAACTCAAGGCGTCCCGACGCACCAGCGCCGCCGTGCAGTCCCCGCTGGAAACGTACCTGCGGGAGATCAACGAAACCCCGCTCCTCTCCCCCGAAGAAGAACAAGAGCTGGCCGCCCGTGTGGCCCAAGGAGACCCCGAAGCTCGTGATCGCATGGTCCGCGCCAATCTGCGGCTAGTGGTGAACATCGCCCGCGGATACACCGGCAAGGGACTGAGCCTGCAGGACCTGATCGAGGAAGGGAACCTGGGTCTGTTGCGGGCTGTGGAGGGGTTCGACCCGGCCATGGGCACCCGCTTCAGCACCTATGCCAGCTACTGGATCAAGCAATCGATCAAGCGGGCGTTGATCAACTCGGCCAAGACGATACGCATCCCGGCTTACATGGTCGAGTTGTTGTCCAAGTGGCGTCGGGCCTCCACGCGGCTGAGCGAAGAGCTGGGCCGCAGTCCCACCCTGGAAGAGGTGGCCCGCGTGCTCGGACTGCCGCGAAAAAAACTGCCCATCATCAAAAAAGCCATCCAGATCTACCACGCCACGCCCCATACCGACCAGTCCGAAAACGGCTGGTCGCTGGGCGAGATGGTCATGGACGAGCATTCGGCCAGCCCGGACGAAAAGCTCATCGAATCCGACGACCTGCAGCGCGTGCTCACCCTGCTGGATGAGCTGGAGCCCCGCGAGGCGACCGTGCTCAAGTTGCGGTTCGGCCTGGAGGGGAACGAACCGATGACGCTGAAACAGATCGGCCAGATGCTGGGCCTGACCCGGGAACGAGTCCGCCAGATCGAAACCGAAGCCCTCCGCAAGCTGGCCACGGCCCTGGACCCCGACGCCCCTCCGCCTCGCAGCTGAGCCCCGCGGACCAGCCGCAGCCCTCACCGGCCCGAAGCCTCCCGCCGGAGGATGCTCACCACCGGCAACTGGCGGCGCACCTGTTCCACTTGCTCCCGATCGACCGTGGCCACGGCCACGCCCGGGGAATCCTCCAGGCCGGCCACCACCTGGCCCCAAGGGTCCACAATCAGCGAATGGCCCCAGGTGGTCATCCCCGGGGCATGCTCTCCGCACTGGTTGGCCGCCAGCACAAACGCCTGGTTTTCTACGGCGCGTGCCCTCACGAGCAACTTCCAGTGGGCCTGGCCCGTCTTGTAGGTAAACGCCGACGGCACGGCCACCAGCGGCACGCCGCGCCGGGCCAGGTGGAGGAAATGCTCGCTGAAACGCAGATCGAAGCAAATGGCCAGTCCCAACTCCCCCCAGGGCGTGGCACAACTTGCCACTTCCTTCCCCGGCAGAAAATAACGCCCCTCATCCACGCTCACCTGCCCCGGCAAGTCCACCTGGAACAGGTAACGCTTGCGGTACCGGCTCACCAGCTCTCCCTGGGGAGAGAACACCAAGGAGGTGTTCCACGCCCGCTTCTCTCCCGGGGACGTTTCGGCCAGGGAACCAGCTACCAGCCAGAGTCGGTGCTTTTGGGCAAGCTCGGCCGCCCAGGAGGAGGTGGGCCCGGGCACCGGTTCGGCCAAGGCCACCACCTGGTCCAGGGGGCCCAGCCACCAGCACAGCTCCGGCAACACCACCAGCTGCGCCCCCTGCCCGGCGGCCTCCGCTACAAAGCGAGCGATCTGCTGCCGGTTGGCTTCCCGATCCAGCGTGCTGTTACACTGCACGAGGGCCACGGTCAACTGCGACACGCCAAACTCCTGTTCCTTGGCTTGGTTCCGCCGGCCGGTAGGTTTTTTCATACTATAGGGCATCTCCCCTGCCGGCGAGCCGTCGGGGCTTGCCGGCAAACACCAACTGCGAGGAAGTGAAAACCATGAGCCGCATCCGGCACCTCCTGGCCCGGCAAGTGCTCGACAGCCGCGGGTGCCCCACCGTGGAAGTGGAAGTGCACTGCACCTGCGGGGAGATGGGACGAGCGATCGTGCCCTCGGGGGCCAGCACCGGGCGGGCCGAGGCGCGGGAACTGCGCGACCAGGATCCGGACCACTACGACGGACTGAGCGTCCACCGCGCCTGCCGGAACGTCACCGAGGTGATCGCCCCGGCCCTCAAAGGCATGGACCCTGCCGATCAGTTCGCCGTGGACGCCCGACTGCTGGAGCTGGACGGCACCGCCGACAAGCACCGCCTGGGGGCCAACGCGGTGCTGGGCGTGTCGATGGCCGTGGCCCACGCCGCAGCGGCCGTGCAGCGGTGCCCCTTGTTCGTGCATTTCCACCGGCTGTGGCTTTCGGTGCCAGGGGTGCCTCCGCTGCCTCGGCCCGGGGAGCCCCGCATGCCGCTACCCCAGACGAACATGATCTCCGGCGGGCTGCACGCCGGGGGCAACCTGGCTTTCCAGGACTTTCTGGCCCTCCCGCGCAAAGCGGCCGACTACCCGCAAGCCCTGCACTGGCTGGTGCGCATCCATCGCCGCCTGGGCCAGCTGCTTCGCCAACGCGGTCTGCAAGGGCACCTGGTGGCCGACGAAGGCGGCTACGGACCCCGACTGGAAGATCACCAGCAGGCCATCGAGCTGCTGCTGGAGGCGATTGAACAGGCCGGGCTGACCCCGGGCACGGATTGCCTGGTGGCCCTGGATGTGGCCAGCAGCCACTTCTGGGACGGGCAGGTTTATCGTGTGCACTACGGTTCTCAAGGAGCGTTTTCTCCGCAGGAGTTTATCGAGCACCTGGTTCACCTGGCCCAACACTACCCCATCGCCAGTCTGGAAGACCCCCTGCACGAGGAGGCCTGGGAGGATTGGTCCCTGCTGCGGCAGCGACTTCCCGCCCAGGTGGTGCTGATCGGGGACGATCTGCTCAGCACCCAGCCCCAGCGGCTTCAGCGAGCCCAGCAGCTCGGTGCTGCCGACGGAGTGCTGGTGAAGATGAACCAGGTGGGCACGATCACCGAAACGCTGCAAACCATGCGCCTGGCCGAAGCGGCCGGATGGACACGCGTGGTTTCGGCCCGAAGCGGCGAAACCGAAGACACCACCCTGGCCGACCTGGCCGTGGGCACGGCCGCCCATCAGATCAAAATCGGTTCGGTTACCCGCAGCGAACGCCTGGCCAAGTACAATCGCCTGCTGCGGATCGCCGAACAAGTGACCCGCTGCTGGCACGACCCGTAGCGGTGAAAGTCTCCCCCGGTTCCTGCCCTGGAAGGAGTGCGATGAAGATGGACCCCTACCTTGTCGATAAGAGTCAATGCTCGCATCACGAGATTTTCCCGGGCGTGCACATCTGGACCACGCACGGAGAGCACCTGATGCTCTCACTGGTGGAGATGGAGCCGCACGCCGTGGTCCAGCGGCACTCGCACCCGCACGAGCAGCTTGGCATGCTGCTGGAAGGGGAACTCGTGTTCACCATCGGCGAGCAGACCCAGCGGGTGCTGCCCGGGCAGATGTGGCGCATCCCCGGCGGCGTGGAACACCAGGTGGTGGCCGGTCCTCAAGGGGCCACCGCCCTGGATGTGTTCTATCCCATCCGCGAGGACTACTTGTGAAAGCCCAACCCGGCCCGAGGCTGCTGCTGACCGCCCTGCTGCTTGCCGGAGGTTGCCGTCTGCCGGCCACACGCACCGTTGCGATCGAGACGGGCCAGCAGTGCTGGTCGCAGGTGCATCTGGTCTGCCGGATCGATCCGCCGCCTTCACTAAGCCCGCAGCCCGGTTGGAGCCTGTGGAGATTTCCCTTGATCCCAAAACAGTCCCCAGCCGATCGCAAGCTGCAAGTGGAGTTGATTTATCCGCACCCGGAAAAAGGGCCCCAGTGGGCCTTGGCTTTGTTGCATCAAGGGCCGGTCCCTGCCGGGGGGACCAATCCCCATGCCTTGCACGCCTCGGCCAAAGGCAAGCCCAAGCCCGCGCTGGCAATCCCCCGGGAGGAACTGGAGCAGTTACTCCTTGCCTTGCACCAGCCGCAGCGGGACCAATCGCCGTCGCAGTTCAAGAGAGCCGCCACAGCGGTGGTGTGCGTACAAGGGACCGTGGACGGCCAGGCGCTTTATGTGCCGCAAGCCCCCGCCGAGCCGTGGCAGACCCTAGCCGGCAGATTGCAACGCCGGGGCTGGTACTACCGGGGAAGCCGGCCCGCACTACAAGCTTTGGTCCCCAGCCAACTGGTCAGGGCCTATCGTCGGGCGCAACGGGCGGAACTCCCTCTGCCGTTGGAGCCGGTGGTGCCAGGCTTCAAAAAAACAGCCCAGGTCTTTCGCTTGCCTGGGCTGAAGTGAAGCGGAGTGCGTTCGATCGCAGCAATCGGCACTAATCCCACCACCACACGCCGCGGGGCAACTGCTGCGGCTTTTCGCCCTGGCGGCGGCTGGACAGCTCGCCCCGGCGGTCCGTGGCGATCTGCTTGACGTACCTGGCCGGTTGCAGCCGCACGCCGCCGCTGACGGCCACCACCACGTGTCGCCCGCCCAGCACGCGGTAGTTGGCCACCGATTCCACCTTCCGGGGCGCCGGTCCCAGGGCCACCGGGTACTGCTGCGGATCGCCGAAACAGGTCATGTTCCAGTTGACGCGCTCCGGGATCCCTTCGGCTTGCAGCAGGGCACAGACCAGGGCCAGGTCGAACACGTTTTGCAGATCGGCATACACGTGGTACTCGGCGGCCAAATGGTCAAAGTGTCGGGTGAAGTTGGCCGCGAAGGCCGCCGCCAGCGGGTCTTGCCGGGCCGCGGGCACCAGTCCCCCTTGCCGGGTGATCATCTCCGATTCGCTCAG
>JALSGI010000936.1 GCA_026982835.1 Planctomycetota bacterium
TTCTGGCCTACGGCCGCGAGCCGGATCCGCAGGAGATGGAACTGGCCCTGGACTACCTGAAACGCCAGGAGGAAGTCATCCGCGGCCGCAAGGCCCAGGTGCGCACCTCCGACTCGAAGGTGCATACCATCGCCGACGCCAAACTGCTGGCCCTGGCCAGCTTGTGCCAAGTGCTGCTTGGTTCCAACGAGTTTTTGTACGTGGAGTAGTGTTGCAGCCACTTGGAAGCAAGAAGCCGTTTCGACGCAAGAAAGTGCGAACAGAGGTAACAGCGAGCCGGGAGCGTAAGCTCCCGGAGGAACACAACACGAAGCGTTGCATTCGACCCTCCCCGGACTAAAGTCCGGGGCTCGCCAAGGAGCTGCCGCTGCGATGTGAGAAAAATCGCGGTTCAGCAAGCTCGCTGCACAAGCTGCAGTACGGATAAAGTGTGCGACTAATTCAAAGAGACTGCTTCAACACAAACCAGCACGAGAGAGTTGCCATGCGTGGTAAAAAACGCCAAACCGGCTCCGAGTGCCGCCGCGGCTGCTGCACGCGGAGGCATTTTCTGGCCTCGGGGGCGTGGAACCTGGGTTCCCTGGGGCTGCTGTGGCTGTTGCGGGAAGAAGGGCTGCTGCAGGCGGCCCCGTCGCGGCCGGAGCTGAAGACCAAAAGCTACGACCTGCGGCCCAAGCCCCCGCACTTCCAGCCCCGCGCCCGGGCGATGATCTCCCTGTGGATGCAGGGGGGGCCCAGCCACCTGGACCTGTTCGATCCCAAGCCCGCGTTGTCCAAGTACAAGGAATACCCGGGCGAGGTGAAATACGACGACCCGGCCCACGCCAGCCGCCGCTTGCTCCCCAGCCCCTGGAAGTTCCGCCGCTGCGGCCAGTCGGGAATGGAGCTTTCGGAGCTGCTGCCCCACCTGGGCCAGGTGGCCGACCAGATCACGCTGATTCGCTCGATGGTCACCGGGGTGAACAATCACGGGCAGTCGATCCGGGCCTTGCAAACCGGGGCCGTGGTGCCCGGGCGGCCCACCCTGGGCAGTTGGCTCACCTACGGCCTGGGCAGCATGTCGCAGAGCCTGCCGGCGTTTGTGGCCTTGATCGACCCCGGGCAACTGCCCGTGCTGGGCGTGGAGAACTGGTCCAACGGCTGGCTCCCGTCGCTGTACCAGGGGACGGTGATCCAGCCGCGCGAGCCGCGAATCCCCAACCTCCATCCCCCGGCCCACCTCAAGGGCAAGCCGCAGCAATTGGCTTTGGACCTGTTGGGCAAGCTCAACCGTCGGCACATGGAGCGACACCCGGGCCACCTGGACCTGCCGGCCCGCGTGGCCAGCTACGAGCTGGCCGCCCGGATGCAACTGGCCGCCCACGAGGCGCTGGACATCAGCAAGGAGAGCAAGGCGACGCTCAAGCTCTACGGGATCGACGATCCGGCCACGCGCGACTTTGGCACGCGGTGCCTCATTGCCCGGCGGCTGGTAGAACGCGGCGTGCGGTTCGTGCAGGTCTATACGCAGAACCAGTTTTGGGATCACCACCGGGGGATTCGCAAGTCGCTGCCGGCGGCCTGCCGCAAAGTGGATCGGCCCTCGGCCGCCTTGGTGCTGGACCTGAAGGCCCGCGGACTGCTCGACACCACCGTGGTCCACTGGGGCGGCGAGATGGGCCGGCTGCCGGTGATCCAGTACGACGAGGGACCGGACCGGGTGGGCCGCGACCACAACACCTATGGGTTCAGCATGTGGCTGGCCGGCGGGGGCTTTCGCGCCGGGTGCGTCTATGGGGCCACCGACGAGTTCGGCCACAAGGCCGTGGAGAACAAGGTGACGCACCACGACTACCACGCCACGCTTTTGCACCTGTTCGGGCTGGAGCACGAGCAGTTGCAATTCGAGCGCAACGCCCGCCAGGAAACCCTCACCAATGGCAAGCCCTGCCGCGTGGTGAAGGAGATCCTGGCCTAGCGGAGCGGCGCCTCCCGCGACCGCTCCGGCGCACGGCGGATGGCGCACGCCGATACGGTTTCTCCCCCCGCTGACGCGGGGGGCTCTTGGTTGTGCAGGTTGACGTTTTTTCTTGCAGCGGAGCGGAAGCTCCGGCGCAAGTCGCAAGCCGCATGGCGCACGCCGATACGGTTTCTCCCCCCGCTGACGCGGGGGGCTCTTGTTGGGCAAGTTGACGCTCTTTCTTGCAACGGAGCGGAAGCTCCCAGTGGCTGCGGCCCTGCCGCCCGGCGAGCCGCGTGTGTGAGCACGCGGTTGTTTTGAACCGCGTCGGTCGTTGCTTTGTTTGAGGCAACCGGGAGCTGATGCTCCCGGCTCGCCGTGGCGTGCAGCAATCGATGTTTGCTTTTGCTTTGGCGAGCCCCGGACTTCAGTCCGGGGAGAGCCGGGCAGACGCGTTTGCTTGTTTTCCTCCGCCGACTAAAGTCGGCGGCTCGCCGTTCAACCGCGGGCTTACGCCCGCGGCTCGCCGATTGCAAAACCGGCGCTTGTTCCGGCTTCGGTGCGGAAGCACCGCCGCAAGACCCAAGACCCACGACCCAAGACCCCCTATCGTCCCCCCCACGGCCACCAGCTCCAAGGCGAAGTTTGCAGCCGGCGCGGTTCGGCCCGGGGGGCGTCGTATTCCAGCGGTCGGGCTCCGTCCATGTCCGGGCCGTTGGCCGGTGCCGGGGTGATCGGCTCGGGGTAGGGGTCCCACTGCTGGTCCACGTGCCGCTGCACTTCCGGGGGGGTGTGGTTGCGGAGGGTGGGCCAGGCGACGTTGCGGCAGCCGCCCAGTGCGACGGCCAGCACCAGCAGCCATACCGGGGCGCGGAGAGCGATCCGTTTTCGCCCGGGGCGGCAAGCTGGGTCGGCACCCGTTTTCATCGGCACACCTGCACTTCCCAAGGAGATCGTTTCCGGCCGCGGGGCTGGCCGAATCCGGCAAGGCATTCTAGGGAGGCCGCCGGCCGGGGGCCAGTCGGACCAGGCCCGGCACCGCCTGCACCGCTAGTGACGACGGCATCCGGCCCCGTTGTGCTGCATCGAACCGCCCCGCGCCGGTTCTTTACCCCGGGGCGGGTTGCTCCGGGGCAGGCTCCCCCGGGGGAGATTGCCTGTTCGGGCTGGAGAAACTTTGCCTGCTGTCCGCGGCCGCCAAGGGTCGGGACGCTGCAGGTTCCTCCGCAAGGGAAGCTGCACCCGAGCGGCGACTGCGGCGCACAAAACCCAGCGGCTCCAACGCCCGATACACCTGCTCCAGGGTTTTCTGGGCGAAGTTGGGGATGGCCAGCAGCTCTTGGGGGCGATGGGCCAGCAGGTCGTACACCAGCAGGATGCCGGCGTGCTCCAGGTAGTTGACCACCCGCACCGGCAAGCCCAATTCGGCCACCGGCACTTCCAGCCGCGAGCGCAGCGCCGGGGGGAACGTCTCCACCGGCGGCAGTCGCCGGCGCCAGGCGGCCGTCTGCCGCAGCAGCAGTTGGGCCTGCTGGTTTTGCCGCAGGCGGCAGCGCTGGCAAGGGGGATAGACGCGGCAGCGGCACCGGGGGCACCAGACGGCTTTTTCCTGCGGTGCTTCGGGCTGGTCGTCGCGGGCCAGCGGATGCCGCCGCTGCCGGATTTTATAGACGGCCGACATGCTCAGCCCGGTCCGACGCCCGATCTCCCGGGTGCAATAGCCGCGCTGGACCAGGTTCTGCACCTGCTTGACCAACTCCAAGGTCACCCGGCGGCTCATGGCTGCTCTCCCCTGCCTGGCAGTTTTCCCAGTCCCCAGTGGCCCCAGGCCGATCAGGCCCGAATCTGCCGCAGCAGGCTCATCACCTGCACCACCAGCGGCAGCCAGCGGAAAAAAGCGGCGGTGGGGACGGAGGTCTGGCTGCCGTCGCGTGCGGTGAGGGTGAGCGTCTCGGCCGTGCCGTGCTCCTGGCACACCAGCCCGCCCAGGTACTGCACGATGGCCCAAACCACCTGGAACGCCTCCTCGTCCTCCACCATCCGCTGCAAGGGAGCCAGCCCGGTGCGATCCAGCCCGGTGGTGCGGCCCAGTTGCAGCAGCAGCTCCAGGGATTGTTTCAGCCCCTGGGCCGTGGTGAACGGCTGCCGCACGCGGCGCAAGGCGGAGATGACCGTAAGCGTGTGGCGGATGCGGTTGAACCGTGTCAGCGAGGCCCGAGTCGGTTGCATGATGCTTCCCCCTTTGGTTGGAGTCGGTGAAGTGGGAATCCACCACCGGCCCGGCGGTGGATCAAAGCATGTCCCAGTCGAACCAGGGTTCCTCGTCGTCCTGTTCCGGCTCGTCTTCCTCGAAGCGGATGCCCAGCCGCCGCAAGGCTTTCTCCTCCTCGTCGTCCAGTTGGCAACTGCGCTGGGCGCGGAGGCGCTGGCACTCCTGGCGGATTTCCTCGGGCGTGGGCAGGTATTCTCCTTCCCAGCCGCAGCGGGGACACCAGTTGCGCCAAAGCTCCTGCTCCCCCTCGTGCCGCACCCGATGGGTCACATGCTCGTCGAAACACCGGGGACAGCGCAGGGGAGAGTCCTGTTGTTCCAGGGGTTGCATGGGACGCCAGAGAGACCGGGTGATAGTGTTCATTTGTTCACTATAGCGGCAAAAAATAAAACCGCGCCTGGCATGGGGCAATCGGTATTCTTACGCTAGGGGCATCGCCGGAGGCAGTCAACGGGTGGCTGGACAAGGCTTGTCCAGGCTGTAGCTTGAAGAAGGGCTTGGAGGCGTGGAGGCTTAAGAACGGCGTGCGGCTTGCGCCGTGCGCTTTTGCGCTGGAGCTGCCGCTCCGACGCAAGAACAAACGTTTATTCTTGCAGATCGGCGAGCCCGCGGCTTCAGCCGCGGGAGGGCGTGGAGGCGTAGCGAGCCGCGCACTGTAAGCCCGCGGTTGAACGGCGAGCCGCCAACTTCAGTCGGCCGAGAAGATCGACATGCGTTTTTTCTTGGCTCTCCGGGCGGCTAAAGCCCGGGGCTCGCCAAAGCGAGAAAAAACGCCGACTCGTGCACCAAACCACCCAGCCGAGAGCGCAAGCTCCTCCGGGACAAAATTGCGGATACACGCTATCCAGCACGTGCATCCTCAACAGGGGCAAGTCCCCATTTGCCAAGGGGGTGGCATACCCGATGAACAACCCCTACTTTCGCGTGGCCGTTTACACTGGGTCGTTCGACCCGCCCACGCTGGGCCATCTGAACGTCATCCAGCGGGCAAGCCGCCTGGTGGATCGGCTGGTGGTGGGGGTGGGCATCAACCCGGAAAAAGCCCCCCTGTTCTCCCCCCAGGAGCGGGTGGAGCTGCTGCAGCGGATCACCGCCCCGCTGGGAAACGTCCAGGTGGAAGCGTTCGAGGGCCTGGCCGTGGCCTTTGTGCGGCGGTGCGGGGCGCGGGTGATGATCCGCGGGGTGCGCCCGCTGACGGACATCCAGGCCGAGATCACCATGATGCAGGCCAACCGGCAACTGGACCCGGACGTGGAGACCGTCTTTCTGATGGCCGATGCCAAGTATGCCCACGTCTCCAGCAGTCTGATCAAGCAGATCGCCCCGCTGGCCGACGACCAGGCCCTGGCCCGGTTCGTCCCCCGCGAGGTCATCCCCGCCCTGCGGCAGCGGATTCCCTTGCGGCAGGAATAAAGAGCCAGCAGCCGGGAGCATGCTGCCAGCGGTGGAAATGCTGCCATTGAACCTGCCGCAGGATTCGATTAGGTTGCGCCCCCTGTGGCCAACGGGAGCCTCTTTTTCCAGCAGGTCCGGCCGTGTCGATGCAAACGTACCACTTCCCGCGGTGTAGTCGGCGTTGCTGCCGCACGGGGAAGGTGTTGTCCCCGGGAGAGGCGTATTACTCGGCCGTGGTGGCCCAAGGGGGGGAGCTGGTCCGGCTGGACTACAGCGTCGAAGGGTGGGAAGGTCCTCCGGCCGGGGCCATCGGCTGGTGGAAGGCCCGCATCCCCACCCCCCAAGAAGCCAAGGCCCAGATGACCTCCGACGAAGCGTTGCTGGAGTGGCTGGAACAGCTGGGCTCGCAGCCCGAACAGGCCGAGCTGCGCTACGTGCTGGCGCTTTTGCTGGTGCGGCGGCGGGTGCTGAAACTGCACGAGCCGCAGGGCGACGACCCGCACGCCCAAGAGGTGCTGGTGCTCTCCCCGCCCGGGGAGCCGCAGCGGCAGTTGCAGGTTCCGGTCTGCTGGCCCAGCCCCCAGCGAGCCCAGGAAATCGAACGCCAACTCAAGCAGCTTCTGTTTCCCGACCAGGAGCCTGCTTCCTCGGCTGCGGCCCCGCCCAACCCGGAAGCCTGACTGCGCAAACCACGGATGGCTTGCCCCGTGCTCACAAGCCCCAGGACGGCATGGCTGGTTTGGCTGCTGGTGCTCGTGCCAGCAGGGTGCCGGCTGTTCCCGCAGCGGCAGGAGCCTGCGGTGTGGGGGCCGGAACCTTCGCTGGAAGAGGTCATCCAGCGGGTCAATCGCCAGTCGGCCCAGGTGATCTCCCTGCACGCTTCCCAGGCGCGGGTGGATCTTCCGGGCCTGGCTCCCACGCTGCGGGCGCAGTTGGCCTTGCAGAAGCCGCGGCGGTTTCGACTTCGAGCCGAAACGGCCCTGGGCGGCCCGGAGCTGGACCTAGGCAGCAACGACCAGGAGTTTTGGATCTGGGTGCGCCGCAGCCGGCCACCCAGGACGCTGGTGGCCCGCTACGACCAATGGCCCACCAGCCCCTGGGCCCAGCTGGTGCCGCTGGAGGTGGACTGGCTTTGGGGGGCGTTTGGGCTGGTGAGCTTTGCCCCGGGGGACGTGCACCAGGGGCCGCGGCTGTTGGGCAACAACCGCCTGGAGGTGCGCACCGTCCGCCAGACGGCAGCCGGACCGCTTACCCGGATCGTCGTCCTGGACGCCCGCGGCGGCTTTCCCGTGGAGCAGCATGTGTTCGATGCCCGGGGCGTGCGGTTGATCGCCGTGGTGCTTTCCCGGCCGCGGCGGGACGAGCTGACAGGCACGGTGCTGCCGCACCGTATCCAGTTTGTGCTGCCGCCGATGCAAACCCGCTTCGCCCTGGAAACCTCCGGCTGGGAAGTCAACCAGATCGGCCCCCAGATGCAACAAACCTGGCTGCGGCCCGTCTTCCCCGGCTATCCGGCCGTGAATCTTCTGCGACTGGCCCCCTCACCGCAGTAGAGGTCTTGGGTCGTGGGTCTTGGGTCTTGGGCGGGTGCTTCCGCACCGATGCAAGAACCAGCGCCAATTCTTGCAACCGGCGAGCCGCCGGCGTCAGCCGGCGGTTCTCCAGCGAGCCGTGCACCGTTAGCCCGCGGAGAAAAATAACGCAATGCGCTAATTTGGCTCTCCCCCGGCTGAGTACGTGTTTAGCGTGCCAGCATAAAACGGAGTGTTTCCCGAGCAAAAGAATTGATTTTTGTCCGGCTCTCCCCGGGCTTCGTACGTGTTTAGCATGCGAGCTCAAGACGGAGCGCCCCCAGATCAAAAGCAAGCCGAAGGCTTGCCAGCCTTGTAGCCGGTGGTCGTAGCGAAGCGGAGACCACCGGAAAGCACGGCCATTACCCAC
>JALSGI010000937.1 GCA_026982835.1 Planctomycetota bacterium
TGCATTCCATCGCTTTCGCCCCGCCGGAGGACCTGAAGCGGGAGACGATCGACACTTCTCGCCAGGGATTTCACACGGCGATGGACATCAGCGCCTATAGCCTGATTGCGGTGGTGCGGGCGGCGCGGGAGTTGTTCAAAGAGTCGGCGGCCGTTTTGACGATGACCTACTTCGGCGGCGAAAAGGCCGTGCCCGGCTACAACGTCATGGGCGTGTGCAAGGCGGCCCTGGAGGCCATTGTACGCTATCTGGCCTTCGACCTGGGGCCGCAGGGGGTGCGGGTGAACGCCCTCAGCGCCGGCCCGTTGCAGACGATCTCCGGCCGGGGGGCGGGCGTGGATCGCATGCTGGCCCTCTACGAGGCGATGGCCCCGCTGGGACGCAACATCACCCACGAACAAGTAGGCCGGGTGGGAGCGTTCCTGCTCTCGGAGCTTTCCGACGGCATCACCGCCGAGGTGCTGCACCTGGACTGCGGCTACAACGCGATGGGTTCCCCGGGCCGGTTGCTGGAACGGTTGCAACACCCCGAAAGCACCGCGCGTTGACCCTGCCAAGCCGGGGCGCTATACTTGGTTCAGCCTGGCTGGTGCTGGCGAAAGCGGCGGCGTTAGTCCATTCGGATGGTGGCTGTAGCTCAATTGGTTAGAGCGCCAGACTGTGGATCTGGAGGTCGGGGGTTCGAGTCCCCTCAGCCACCCTCGCCGTAAAATGCCATGTTTCTTGAGGTTAGGTTCTCTTCTTCGCTGCGGGTGCGGGTCCCCCCCACCGGGCCGGTGACCCCGTGCCCCCCAGGGGGCATCGACCATGCAAGTGGCCTTTCATTGCGGGTGTGGGACGGTCATCCAGGTGGACCCGACCACCGTGGGCCGCTGGATGCGTTGCCCGGTTTGCCGCCGCAAGATCTCCCGCAGCGAGCTGCAAGGCCCGCGCGCCCGAATCCTCTCTGGCGTGGAAGCCGACGAGACTTCTCCCGGGATGGTGGTGCGGCCCGGCTGGTCCGCCCCCACGCGGCACCAGCTCCCCTGGGGCTGGATCGGCGCGGCGGCGGGGGCGTTGTTGCTTTTGTTTTTGGGGCTATTGGGCCTGAGCCTCTGGGAGCACTTCTCCTCAAAGTTTCTGGTCCGGCAAGATCAACAACAAGATCAACAAGAAGAAAGCAACTCCCCGGCTGCGGCTAAAGAGAAACCCCCTTCGGCCAACTCGGAAACAACCCCTAGGGAAACCAACCCGCCCGCATCGACCCCCGCGGCAAAGGCTTCCCCTGTCGGCCGGCAATCGCCGCCTTCTGCTGCAACTTCCAGCCAGGTGCCGCCCCAGGACCGCACCCCTGCGTCCAAGCCTGCTCCTTCCTCGGCCCCGGCGCCGGAACCGGTAACCCGGCCCCCAGCTCCCCCGCAAGCAAAGCCGCCGGCGAGTCCCCCTTCCCGGACCGCGGCCCCGGCTGACCCGGTCTCCTGGCAGCGGGTAGTGGATCGCCAGGGGGCCTTTGAGATTTTGTTCCCCCAGGGGCGGATCAGCCGCGAGCGCACCTCCGGGGCCTTGGGACAGTTGTACATGCAACTGGCGCTGACCCGCTGGGGCGAGTTTCGCGTCATCTACACCGATTTTCCCCCGGATGTTCCTCTGCGGGGAATGGAAGACGTGCGGCGGGCTTTCGGGCCGATGCTGCAAGAGCTTTACGGGCCGGTGCAGGGCTACCCGCGGCCGATTCAGCTCCACGGATTTCCCGGCATGATGCTCCGCTTTGCCAAGGGGGACAAGCAAACCCTGGCCCGCGTGTTCCTGGTCCGCCGCCGCGTCTATCTGGTCCTCTGGACCGGCAGGGCCCAGCCTCCCTGGCTGGATCGGTTCTTTGCTTCGTTCGATCTGCCCTGGGCTCGCCGTTGAGCGTCGGTGCTCTCTTGCCCTCGCAAAGTGGCTCCTCGGGGAGCTTGCTTGGCGGTGCGGCTTGTCTCTTCCCTGCACGCGAGCGGTTTGCACCCTGCGCGGGGAGGAATCACAATCAAGATGCTTTCTCCCTTGCGGCAAAGCTTCTTTCCCCAACCAGCAACCAAGGAGCAAGCCCATGACCTGCCAACCACCGCGTCGCTGCGGGACGGCCTCGCGGCGGAAGATGTTGCTCTCCACGGCCGGGAGCCTGTTGGGCTGGGGCCTGTTGCGTCACTGTTCGGCCGGGGCTGAAGGGGGTCCGCAAGCTGCCCCCGCCCTAGGGCGAAGCTCACCAGTGCCTGCGGCCGCAGCAGACGCCGCCGGGGAGCAGAAGCTGGCCCAGGCCCAGCCCCGCGTGGGACCACCGCCCCGACGGCCCGGACCGGTGCGGATGATCGCCTCGGCCAACGGGCTCAAGGCCCTGGAAAAAGCCTATCCGGGGCTGGTCTCGGGCCGGGATACGCTGGACGCCTGCCTGGAGGCCGTGGTGCAGGTGGAAAACGATCCCGACGATTACACCGTCGGCTACGGCGGACTGCCCAACGAGGACGGCGTGGTGCAACTGGACGCGGCGGTGATGCACGGTCCCACGCACCAGGCCGGAGCCGTGGCCGCGCTGGAGACGATCCGCAATCCCTCGCTGGTGGCCAGGCTGGTGATGCAGCGGACCGACCATGTGCTGCTGGTGGGCCGTGGGGCGCTGGAGTTTGCCAAGGCCCACGGGTTCAAGCAGGAAAACTTGCTCACCGACAAGGCCCGCAAAATCTGGCTCTACTGGAAGGAAAACCTAAGCGACAAGGACGACTGGCTCGCCCCTCCGCCGGAACAGGTGGACCCGGAGGTGTGGGACTACTTCGGCCGACCCACCGGCACGGTCCACGTGGCGGCCATCAACGCCGCAGGCGACATCTCCTGTGTGACCTCCACCAGCGGGCTGGCTTTCAAGGTGCCGGGCCGCGTGGGCGATTCGCCCATCGTGGGAGCGGGGCTTTACGTGGATAACGACATCGGCTCCTGCGGCAGCACGGGCCGGGGCGAGGCCAATCTGCAAAACCTCTGCTCCTTCGCCGCCGTGGAGCTGATGCGGAATGGATGGAAGCCCAAGGAGGCTGCCCTGGAAATCCTCCGCCGCGTGCATCGCAAGACGATCGAGCGGCTGCGGGACGCACAAGGAAGACCGAAGTTTCAGCTCAAGTTCTACCTGCTGGCCAAGGACGGCTCCTATGTGGGGGCGGCGATGTGGGGCCCCACGAAGTTCGCCGTGGTGGACCAGCAGGGAGCCCGGCTCGAACCCTGCGTCTATCTGTTCCAAAAGCCCGACAAGAAGAAATAAACTGCCGCAGGAGAAGCATCGCCGCTGCCGCTTCGGTGCGGTAAACTACAAAGGACTCCACTTACCCACGCGGCCGAAGGCACCTGTCCCCACCGACGGCGAGGAAAAACGTGACGCGGCGCATTTTGGCCATGCTGGCCCTGGTGGCACTCTGCGGGGGCGTCTCCCCGGGCGGCACCCGCTGCGCCTGGGGCATGGAAAAGGTCACTTTCCGCCACCAGGACCACTCGCTCCAGGTGGAAGGCAAGGTGCTGGCCGAAGACCGCCAGGGAGGGGTGCTGCTGCTGGGACGCGACGGGCGGATGTGGACCATCGGGGCCGACGAGCTGCTCCAGAGGGAAACCACTCCCGAGCCCTTTATTCCCTTTTCCAAGGAAGAGCTGGGCAAGCGCCTGCTGGCTGAGTTGGGACCGGGGTTCCAGCTCTATTCCACCAAGCACTACCTCATCTGCTACAACACCAGCGACGCCTTTGCCCGTTGGACCGGGGCGATGTTCGAGCGGCTCTACCGGGCGTTTCACACTTTTTGGAAGCGGAAGCGGTTCCAGCTGCACGAGCCGGAGTTTCCGCTGGTGGCGCTGGTGTTTGCCGACAGGGCCTCGTTTGAACGCTACGCTCGCGAGGCCCTGGGCGATGCGGTCAAGGAAGTCATTGGCTTTTACAACCAGCGGACCAACCGCATGGTGCTGGTGGACCTGACCGGCGTGGCCCCCCAGCGGCGCCGCTACATGACCAGCCGCGAAATCCGCCGCTTGCTTTCCCGGCCCGGGGCCGAACGGACCGTGGCCACCGTCATCCACGAGGCCACGCACCAGATCGCCTATAACACCGGCTTGCAGCGGCGGTTTTCCGACGTGCCGGTGTGGGTCAGCGAGGGGCTGGCCATGTACTTCGAGGTGCCCGACCTGAAAAGCTCCCGCGGCTGGCGCGGCTTGGGCAAGGTGAACCCGGTACGCGCCCGGGGCTTTTTGCAGTACTTCCCCAAACGCCCCCCCGACTCCCTGGTCCAACTGATGAAGGACGACAAGCGCTTCCGCGATCCTCAGCAGATGCACCACGCCTATGACGAAGCCTGGGCGTGGTATTTCTTCCTGATGAAGACCCGCCCGCAGCAGATGGTCCAGTATCACCAACTGCTGGCCCAAAAGCCCGTCCTCCGTTGGGACACGCCCCAAAAGCGGCTGGAGGAGTTCACCGGCATCTTCGGCCCTCTGCCCCCCCTGGAAAAAGCGTTCTTCCGTTTCTTAAAATCGCTGCGTTGATCGTCAGGCGAGAGTCGGCTTGCGGCGTGCGCGGGTGCGGCTTGCGCCGGAGCTGCCGCTTCGATACAAGAATAAGCGTTTCTTCTTGCAACCGGCGAGCCGCGCACCTTCAGCCCGCGGAGAAAAATAACGCAATGCGCTTGTTTGGCTCTCCCCCGGCTAAAGCCGGGGGCTCGCCAAACACGCAGCGACACCAAACCAGCGAGCCGGGAGCTTTAGCTTTAGCTCCCGGGGCGGCAGGGCCGCCGGCCACTGGGAGCTTCCGCTCCAGGCAGGAATCAGCGCCAACACACCACCGGCGAGCCGCCGGCGTGAGCCGGCGGTTGGGTCGAACCAGGCATCTCGGACCACACCCACCAACCCGGAGAACCTTCCATGACCGAGTATCGTATCGAACGCGACTCGATGGGCCAGGTGCGCGTGCCGGCCCAGGCCTACTACGGGGCTCAGACCCAACGGGCCGTGGAGAACTTCCCCGTCTCCGGCTACCCCATCCCGGCCGAGTTGATCCACGCCATCGGGCTGGTCAAGTACGCCGCCGCCCAAGTGAACCGCGACCTGGGGCGCCTGGCCGGGCACAAAAAACGCCCCCTGGACGAAAAACAGATCGAAGCCCTGCTGGCCGCCTGTCGCGAAGTGGCCCAAGGACGATTGGACGACCAGTTCCCCATCGACGTGTTCCAGACCGGCTCGGGCACCTCCAGCAACATGAACGCTAACGAGGTGATTGCCAACCGGGCCATTGAGCTGGCCGGCGGGGATCGCTTCCAGGCCGAAAAACCCATCCATCCCAACGACCATGTGAACCTGGGCCAGAGCACCAACGACACGTTTCCCACGGCCATCCACGTGGCCGTGGCTCGCAGTATCCGCGAGCAACTGCTTCCGGAACTGAAACGGTGGCAGCAGGCACTTGCAGAAAAGGCCCGGGCCTGGGACCGTATCGTCAAGATCGGCCGCACCCACCTGGCCGACGCCACGCCCTTGCGGCTGGGCCAGGAGCTGAGCGGCTTTGCCCGCCAGGCGGAGCTTGCCGCCCAGCGAGCCCAGCGGGCTCTGGAAGCCCTGCTGGAGTTGCCCGTGGGCGGCACGGCCGTGGGCACGGGAATCAACACCCACCCGGAGTTCGGCCGCCGCGTGGCCGAAGTGCTGGCCCGGGAAACCGGCATCCCCTTTGTCGAAGCGGCCAACCACTTCGAGGCCAACGCGCAGCGCGACGCGCTGGTCGAGTGCCACGGGCAACTGCGGGCGGTGGCCGTCTCACTGTTCAACGTGGCCAACAACATCCGCTGGCTTTCCTGCGGGCCGCGTTGCGGATTCTACGAAGTACGGCTGCCGGAGCTTCAGCCGGGCAGCTCCATCATGCCGGGCAAGGTGAACCCGGTCATCTGCGAAAGCGCCATGCAGGCGGCCGCCCGCGTGATGGGCAACGACGAGGTGATCGCCTTCAGTGGGGCCACGGGCGGGCAGTTCCAGTTGAACATCATGATGCCCGTGATGGCCCACACCGCCCTGGAAAGCGTGCGTCTGCTGGCCCGAGCCACCGCCCTGCTGGTGGATAAGTGCATCCAGGGCATGGAGGCCAACGAGGAAGTGTGCCAGGGCTTCGTGGAAAAGAGCCTGGCCCTGGTTACCAGCCTGGCCCCGCTGGTAGGTTACGACCAGGCCGCTGCCTTGGCCAAGGAGGCGTTCCAAAGCGGAAAGACGATCCGCCAACTGTGCCAGGAAAAACAACTGTTGCCGCCGGAAGAGCTCCAGCGGGCCCTGGACCCCTGGCGAATGACCGAACCGCAGGCGGATTGAGTTGGGCAATCGGCTTGCGGCGGGTGCGGTCCTGGGTCTTGGGTCTTGAGGTGGTGCTTCCGCACCGGGGCAAGAACAAACGTCAACTTGCACTACCAAGAGCCCCCCGCGTTAGCGGGGGGAGGAGCAGTATCGGCTTGCGGCTTGCGCCATGCGCTGTTGCGTCGGAGCTGCCGCTCCGATGCAAGAAAAAACGTTTCTTCTTGTCATCGGTGAGCCGCCGGCTTCAGCTGGCGGAGGGCTTGGAGGCCTGGAGGCTTGGAGGCTCGCCAAACACGCAGCGACACCAAACACGGCGAGCCGGGAGCGTCAGCTCCCGGAGGAGAACTGGCAACGTAACGCCGATTTGCGAAGCTGCTCCGCGAGTTAACACTCGCGGCTCGCTGGGCGGCCACGCCGCAGCCACTGGGTGCTGCCGCACTAGTGCCTGAATAAACGCGAACAGATCCATCTGGCGAGCCGGGAACACAAGCTCCCGGTTGATTCACACGAAATGATGCGATACGAACACTCGAAATAACTGCATTCTCACACGTGCGGCTCGCCGGAAGAGTGCATAAAGTGAAATGTGCCGGGAAAAGTGGCGCGCCGGTTGGCCGCTGTGTCGCAGGAGCCGAAAAAATGAGCGAAGCGCATCTTCCCTTGGGTTTCGTGGGCACGGGGCGGATGGCCACGGCGCTGGCCCAAGCGCTGGTACGCGCGGAGGTGGTGTTGCCCGAGCAGCTCTACGGGCACGATCCGGTTCCCGCAGCCAGCGCTCGCTTCGTCCAGGAAAGCGGCGGTCTGTTGGCCGAAAACAACCGGCAGCTGGCTCGCACCTGCCGCACGCTGGTGCTTGCGGTCAAGCCCCAGCAGGTGGAAACCGCAGCGGCGGAGCTGGCCCCGGAACTGAACGAGCGCCACCTGGTCGTTTCCATCCTGGCCGGAGTGCCCTTGCGGCGGCTACGGGAGTTGTTGGGCCCTGGACCGCGGCTGGTGCGGGTGATGCCCAACACGCCGTGCCTGCTGGGCCAGGGGGCATCGGCTTTTTGCGTCGAGCCGGGCTGTTCGGAGCAGGACGCGGCCTGGGTGCGGCGATTGCTGGAACCGGCGGGCTTTTGTGCCCAGGTGCCCGAGCACCTGATGGACGCCGTCACGGGGCTTTCCGGCTCGGGCCCCGCTTACGTGTTTATTATCATTGAGGCCCTGAGCGATGCGGGAGTGCGGCTGGGCCTGC
>JALSGI010000938.1 GCA_026982835.1 Planctomycetota bacterium
TTGGCCGGTGAGGACTTCAGAGGAAATGCTGCAAGTGCCTTGTTTTTCATCACTTGTGAACGCCGTTGAGGACCTCCTGAGAGGACTGGGGATGGGGCAAGGGGGCCGGGGATGCAGGGGCAGAAGCTTTTCGGGCCGCAGGGGAAGTTGCGCGGGCTAGGACGGCCACCAGCACCTGAGCTGCTCCCAGGTGCCGCAGCACCCCGGCTGCCTGGGAGGCCGTCGCCCCGGTGGTCAAAATGTCGTCCACCAACAGCACTGTTTTGCCACCCAGGTCCATTTTGCTCCAGGGAGCAAAGGCCCGGTGGACATTGTGCCATCGGGCCCAAGCTGAAAGACCCCCTTGGCTTTGCGTAGCTCGCCTGCGGCGAATCAGGCGGCGGCAAGGCACGCGGAGCACTTGGGCCACATGCAAGGCCAAGGTGGAGGCCGGGTTGGTCTGGCGCAGCAGGCGGCGCTTCCAGTGCAGGGGTACGGGCACCACCAACTCCGCAGGGGGAAGACCTCGCCTTTGCACTTCCTGGCCCAGTGCCTCTCCCAACCCTGCCACCAGAGCCTCCCCATGGACCGTCTTTCCTCGCAACACCGCCCGACGAAGGGCCCCCTGATAGGGTCCCAAACTCACCACCGGGCCCAGCCAACGCGGCCAACTTTGACAACTGGCACAGCGCGCCGAGGACGGATTTTGGACCAAAGCAGCATCGCACCAGAGGCACTTGGAGGGGGTTTCTTGGGCCAGTTCCGCCCAACAAGCAGAACAAAACTTCCTTTCCACCCGGTGCGGCAGTCCACAATGACACCACAAGCAACACGGGGGCAGAACCACATCCACCAGCCGCACGGCCCAACGCCAGCCAACCCAACTCACCACCGTTCCCTTCCGTGGCACGAGGCTCAAAGGGGGCTATCCCCCTGGGAGCAAACACTCCGTTGAAACTGCTCTGCTCGTTTGGCCTTGTTTGCCAGGGGCTTCCCCAAGGGAGCACTAGGCTGCTTTGCTTCACACCTCCGGCAAAATCCAAGGACGACGATACTCCGGTCGGGTCA
>JALSGI010000939.1 GCA_026982835.1 Planctomycetota bacterium
TGCCCGTAGCTGCGCTGCCAGGTCGCCTCGTGCGCCGCTTGCCGCACCTTCTCTCCGTAGGGGGGAAACGGCCTCCGCAAACTCGGAGGCGATGGCCTCTTTCAACTCTCGCTGGTTGTCCTTGACTACCAGCAGGTAATCGGCTCCTTGATCCACCACGGCCTGGCAAATCTCCCGCTGGCAAAACATGGCGTCTCCGGTAACAACCTGCCCGGGCAACACCCGGCGGCGAATCAACTCCACAGCTGCCTTGGCCTCGTTGGTCGAGCCAATCGAAGCTTGTCCCAGCACGCAACCGCTTTTCTGGTCCAGCAAGGCCAGCAGGTGCAGGCCGCGGCCATGCCGAGACAGCGTGCTGCCCAGGGTCTTCCCGTCCAGCGATACCCCACGCAGCTCCTCTGGCGAGGAAAGGCCCAGGCAGGCCAGCACCCAGTCGGTAAGCACTCGCTCGAACGCCTGCGGGTCCAAGGCCAACAGCAGCTTGCGAAACGCGTTCACCTTGGGCGGCCGACGGTAGTAGCCCAGGGCGTGCCACACCTCGGGCTTTTGGGCGTGGAGCCACTGGACCACGGCCGTAACCCCCCGTGCCCCGCACAGCACGGCGGCAACGACCGTGGCCAGCATGGCTTCCAGGGGATGGCGAAGCCCCTGGCGGGAGCGGGGATCGGGGATGCGTTCCAGGGCCTGCAACAGATCGATCGGCTGAGCGGACATGGCAGGGTCCTCCGTGAAAGTTGCGTGGAGTTCGTCCGTTACGGAACGTCTCTTTCTAGATTGCCCAATGTCGCACCGTTCGCCAAGGTCAAGAAGGGATTGACCCTGCCGGTTAATTGCGATGGGCCCCGCAGGGGACTTCCACCGCAAATCACTTCTCCATGCCCAACGCACCCGTTCGGCCTACGGCCTCACTCCAGCAGCACACTGCCCATCCTGTAACTCGACCCGCACTCTCATAACGACTGGACCAAAAACCGGGGGGCAGGCCACCACCCCCCTTCGCAAAAAACGCCAAAAACCCAAACCGCATGCCATTCGCCTGCAGCCCA
>JALSGI010000940.1 GCA_026982835.1 Planctomycetota bacterium
CCGACACGGTTCAAACCAACCGCGTGCTGACGCACGCGGCTCGCCGGAGAAGAAGCGACTCGTTTTTGCTTGGAAACGCTCTGTCTTGTGCTGGCACGCTAAACACGTACCGGGCTCCAAGCCCGGGGCTCGCCAGAAAGCGGCTGCTCCGGGACAAAAATAAGACGCGGTTCGGCGGAAGCTCACGCCACGCAGGCGTTGAGGGTGGCCTGGACCTGCTCGGGCAGAAACGGCTTGGCGATAAAGTCCTCGGCCCCTTTGCGGATCGCCTCGGAAATGAGCCGTGTCTGGTTCAGCGCGCTGATGACCACCACCTTGGCCTCGGGGTCCATCTTGCGGATCGCCTCCAGGGCCTCCAGGCCGTTGGTCCCGGGCATGACGATGTCCATGGTGACCGCATCGGGCCGCAGTTGCTGATATTTTTCGATGGCTTGCTGGCCGTTTTCGGCCTCGCCCACCACTTCCCAACCGTCGGCCACCAGGGCCTCGGCCACCATCTTTCGCATCAGCAGCGAATCGTCGCAGATCAACACGCGCTTGCTCACGCTTGGGCCCTCCTCGATGAATACGATCCCGAGGACGCGGATCGAGGCGCCTGCCGAACACCACATCCCAGACAATCATAGGCCACCGGAAACCGGGCGCGGCGGAGCAAGGCTGCAGAAGGCCCCCGGGCCCCAGGGGAATGTTTCCCCGGGGCAGAAAGTAAGGATCGTAGGGATTTTGCCGCCTGGCTGGAGGTCAGTTTCGGGCTGGGACCTCTCCCACGGCGTAGATTTCCGCGGCCAGCTCGGGGAACTGCCGCCCCAGCTCGAAGTAGGCGTCCACCAGCTCGGGAGCCAAGGCGGCCATTTGCTCGTTGGGGAGCGGCTTGAGCAGGTATCCGCCGCTTTGCACCACGCGGAGCCCGGCTTGCTGGAAGTGCCCGGCCAGCAGCTCCCGGGTATAGCACCAGTGGTGTCCCAGGCGGCGATCGTTTTCGTCGGCCTGGCCCAGGTGGCTCAATAGCCCCATCAGCACCCCCGCCCGGCGGTGCAAGCTGGCCG
>JALSGI010000941.1 GCA_026982835.1 Planctomycetota bacterium
GGCCTACACCGATCCCCTGAGCAAGTGCGACATTTCCCTGGCCAAACCCCACGACGGATCGGCCGACCCGGTGACCGGCTTCCGCGTGCTCCAGGAACTCGGCTGAAGCCGTACGGCAGATGAAGGAGTCACGTCTCCATGCCCTTGCCCTGCGACACGCAGCCGGAGAGCTGAGCTTCAGCCAGTACCGGCAGCTCCGGCGCAAGCTGATCGAAGCGGTCATCGAGGGCCACGAGCCGCTGTACGATGCGCCGGAGCAGGCCTCACCCTCCTCTCCCCGCGACTCCCCGGCCTGGCTCCGCTGGTTCCGGTCGAACTGGATTGTCGTCCTGGGTGTCACCGTGGTGCTGGTTGCCGGTACCTCGCTGCTGTACCGGCCGGCCCGCTCACCGGAGCCCCCCGCGATGCCGGCGGGACACCGGGCAGCCCCCTCTCGGCTGGAGGCGGCAATTCAGCATTTCCTGGCCACCACCGGCTGGTCGCCGGAGCAGTTCCGGCAGCTGCTGGAAACCTGGCACAAGGCCAGTGATGCGGAACGGCGTCAGGCCCAGACCACCCTCGCCTGGCGCCTGCTGGGTGAGCGGCTGCAGCAGCGCATCGAGGAGGAGCTGGCCCTGCTCGAGCTGGAGCGCGAGCCCGACACCCTGGAGCGGGCCGGGAGGCTGCTGCAGGACAGCCGCGCATTCGGCTTCGACAACGCCCAGATCCATCGCCTGCAGGAACAACTGCGGCAGCCGACCGCAGCATCACCGCAGGCGCTGGATCAGCCCCCCGCAACAACCTCCCCTCCTGCAGAGACCGGGCAGCAGCACGGCGGTGCCGGAGATCCCCGCGTGGATCCGGCCCCGGGTGAGCACCTCGCCGAAGCGGGCACCGGCTGGCTGCACGCCCGGGAAGCGGGGCGCTACACCCTGCAGCTGTTCGCGGTCAACGACCTGGAGCAGGTCCGGCGGCTGCTGGCCCGTTCCGGCGTGACCGGGAGCCGCATCGTCCGCTCCAACGATCCCCGCTTCCGTTACCGCGTCCTCAGTGGCGACTACG
>JALSGI010000942.1 GCA_026982835.1 Planctomycetota bacterium
TTGAAGTATATTCAGAATATGCCCCGGCAGCTATGGTAGGATGGCGGCGCGGCTTGCGGGGTGCGACCTGCGCTGTTGCGTTGGAGCTTCCGCACCAGGCGAGCCCCCGGCTTTAGCCGGGGGAGGGTTTGGAGGCATGGAGGCTTGAGGGGGGGCTTCCGCACCGGGCAGGTATCGGCTTGCGCCGTGCGTCCTGCGGCCTGCGCCGGAGCTGCCGCTCCCAAGCAAGAATAAACGCACCACCGGCGAGCCGCTGGCTTTAGCCAGCGGAGAAAAAACGCAATGCGCTCATTCGGCTCTCCCCGGACTGAAGTCCGGGGCTCGCCAAAGTCCGTAACGTACCAAACGGCGAGCCGGAAGCGCAAGCTTCCGGAGAGGCGGCAGGGTCGCCAGCCACTGGGAGCCGCCGCTCCACTGCAAGAACAAGCGTAAACCAGCGAGCCGGGAGCGTAAGCTCCCGGAGAAAGAGTAAGCAAGCATTATCGAGATTCGCTCCGCGTGCTTGCGCACGCGGTCGGCCGCTTTCGCCCGCTGTTGACTGAACGAAACTTTCCCATGAACCCGCCCCTGCCCGACTTTGCCGGCATGGCGGTGGCCGCCTTCGAGAGCCGCCGCCGGGAAGAGATGGCCCGGCTTATCCAACGCCACGGCGGCGTGCCGCAGGTGGCCCCTTCGATGCGGGAAGTGCCACTGGAGGAAAATGCCCAGGCCGTCCAGGTGGCCCGGGAGCTTGTCGCCGGGCGGTTCGACCTGGTGATCTTCCTTACCGGCGTGGGCGTGGAGCAGTTTTTCCACCAGGCAGGCCCCGCAGTGGGAGAAGACCGCCTGCGGGAGGCGCTGGCTTGCGTGCCGCTTGCGGTCCGGGGGCCCAAGCCCACCGCGGCGCTGAAAAAACGCGGGCTTTCCCCCGCGGTGGCGGCCCCGGAGCCTAACACCTGGCGGGAACTGATCGAGGCCCTGGACGCCTGGGACTCGCTTGCCTCGCGCCGCGTGCTGGTGCAGGAGTACGGAGCCAGCAACCCGCAGCTGATCCAGGCCCT
>JALSGI010000943.1 GCA_026982835.1 Planctomycetota bacterium
GGTGGGGTTGCTGGTGGGCCGGTGGTTGGATCTGCGCTGGCCGGTGCCGCTTCGGGAACTGGACGGAGAGCAGCCGCAGGGAGTCCCCGACGAAAAGCTCCCGCCGCTGTGGGCCTCGCTTTTGCCGGTGGTGCTGCCCGTGGTGCTTATCGCCTGCCACACCACGGCCACCACGCTGGCCGATGAAGGGGGACAAAACTTCTGGGCTCAAGTGGTGCCGGTGACGGCCATCCTGGGCAATCCCAACCTGGCCCTGCTGCTGGCCACCGCAGTGGCCGTATGGCTCTACGTGGTGCAGGTGCGGCCCACGGCGGCCCAACTGGCCCGTATGACCGAACGCTCGCTGATGACCGGCGGGCTGATTATTCTCATTACCGCCGCGGGAGCTTCGTTTGGGGCCATGCTCAAGCAGGCCCAGGTGGGCCAGGCCATCCAGCAGCTGTTTCAACTGGAGGGCGGCTCAGGGCTGGGGCTGATTCTGTTGGGCTTTGGCATCGCCTCGCTGCTCAAGGTGGCCCAAGGCTCAAGCACCGCCGCCATGATTATCACTTCGGCCATGCTGGCCGACATGGTCAAAAGCGACCCGCCGCCGTTTCATCTGGTCTATCTGGCCACGGCCATCGGTTGCGGCTCGCTGGTGGGCGGGTGGATGAACGACAGCGGGTTTTGGGTCTTTGCCAAGATGGGCGGGCTGACCGAAGGGGAAACCTTGCGTTCCTGGACCGTGATCCTGGCCGTGCTGGGCGTAACCGGCTTTGCGGTGACCGTGGTGCTTTCGCAGGTGATGCCGCTGGGGGGGTAGTGGGGATAGTCACAAAAAATCCTATTGGCTGATGTTCATTCACAGTTGGTGTCTTGATCTCTGCCGTGGCTTGATTTGCTGATGTGTGAGTGGCGTCGCTTGAGTTGCTTGGACGAGCCCCGGACTTTAGTCCGGGGAGGCTAAATAAATGCTTTACACTTGTTTTCCTCCGGGAGCTAACGCTCCAGGCGCGCTGTGATGTTTGAGTCGGCGTTTGAGCTTGCTTTGCATAGTTTCGCACAAGATTGGGCTGTTTTTCAATCAGCTCGCGCAACATTTTCTTTTCCAAGTCGAGGGCTTACGCCAGCAGATCCTCCTAACAGCCTGTTGAAATCCCCTTGATGCTGAAACTTGCCACGGGTTCGACATAGATCGAGAAAAAAACGGCTCGGATGTTATCTCGCTCTCCCGCGGCTGAAGCCGCGGGCTCGCCGAATTTGTGTTTTTCAACGGACCACCAAAAATCAATGTCCAAGAAAAAATCTAAGTAGGACAATTACCAAGTGCGAATCCTTACTCGCCACGGACGAACTGAATCCGAAGTCGAGGCGAAAGAAAAGTAGAAAGCACCTCGTTTCCCGCGTCGGGTACGGCCAGCACGCTCAAGGGGATCAAGTCCAGTTCCGCGTCTCGGGCAATTTGTAAATCCAGTTGGGTCAGCGCCTCTTCCAGGTCTTTATCGTATTGGGGGGAGCGCTGAACCACCAGGAATAACAGACCCCGGTCCCGCTCGGTCAGAAACGCCTGATGTACGAACGATTCGTGCTCACGGAGCCATTGGGCCAATTTCTCAAGCAACAAGCGAAACTGGGCCTCGAATCGCTCCCGCTCAAGATACGCGCGGCAAGCCTCCACCGCCTCGTGCAAACGCAGGATGAAACGGTTTTCGTCTTCTGGAGTGACCACCACGGGGGTGTCTGCACCCCGCTTGTACGTCAGCTGAAGCGCGTTGTGAGCAAGAGTCGTCATGCGACGATTACCCGCATCGAAGCCGCTGCCCCAGTCAAAAACCTCCAAGTAAAATGTATCTCGGCTCTCCGAGGGCTGTCAATTGGAGTGCTGGAAGGCCCACAAGTGTAAGCTATTTTTTGCAGCAACTTACGTAACACAATCTCCTCTTCACTCTCCCTCCCGGCAGAACACCTGGTGGCGCTGCCACTGAGGAGAGGGTTCGGGGAAGTCCTCGCGGTAGTGGACACCGCGGCTCTCCTGACGGTTCAAGGCAGCCCGGGTGATGAGGTAGGCCACCGTGAGCATGTTTTGCAGTTCCCAGGCGCGGGGGGAGTCCAACTGCTGGGGCCAGACGTACCGGCCCCATTCGGTAATGGTGGCCAGGGCTTCTTCCAGCCCCGAACCGGTGCGGCGGATGCCCACCTGGCGCCACATCAACGCTTGCAGCGAGCGGCGCAGGTCCTCCACGTCCAGCGGGGCGCGGGGGCCGGAGGGCTCGCCGGACTTTTGCAGCGGTGGCACTTGGAGCTCTGGGGGCATTTCGCGGGCCGCCTCGGCCGCCCCCTGGCCCACCTGAGCTCCATAAACCAGGCTTTCCAGCAGGCTGTTGGAGGCCAGGCGATTGGCCCCGTGCAGCCCGCTGCTTGTGACCTCGCCGGCGGCCCAAAGCCCGGGGAGCGTAGTCCGCCCCCAGCGGTCCACCACCACGCCGCCGATCATGTAGTGGGCCGCGGGGCGCACCGGGATGCGGTCGCGGGCCACGTCCAGGTTGAACCGGGCACAGGTAGCCACCAGCCCAGGAAAACGCTGCCGGATGTGCTGCGGGTCCAGGTGGCTCAGGTCCAGAAAGACGTGCGTGCTGCCGGTTTTTTCCATTTGGGCCACAATGGCCCGGCTCACCACGTCCCGCGGGGCAAGCTCCGCTCGGGGATCGTACTCGGGCATGAATCGCCGGCCGAAGCGATCGACCAGATGAGCCCCCTCGCCTCGCAGGGCTTCGGTGATGAGCGTGCGGGAGCTGCCGGCGATGTAGAGCACCGTGGGATGGAACTGCACGAACTCCATGTCGCGCAGCTGGGCTCCAGCCCGGTAGGCCAAGGCCACGCCGTCGCCGGTGGCCACGGGGGGGTTGGTCGTCTCGCGGTAAAGCTGGCCACTCCCGCCGGCGCAAAGGATTGTCTGCTTGGCCCATAGCAGCGAACTGCCCTGCCCCGCCGTCCACACCAGCGCCCCGCAGCAGCGTCCTTGGTGGGTGAGCAGGTCGATCGCAAAAGCGTGGTTCCAGATGCGGATGTGAGATCGCTGGCGTACCTGGGCGATCACCGTGCGCATCACCTCCCGCCCGGTGGCGTCCCCCAGGGCGTGCACCACGCGGTGGTGCGAGTGCCCCCCTTCGCGTCCCAGGGCCAGCAAGCCGCCTTCCTGGTCGAACTGGGCTCCCCAGGCGATCAACTGCTGGATGTGCCGGGGAGCTTCGCGCACCACGAAGCGGACCACTTCCGGGTTGCACAGCCCGGCCCCGGCCCGAAGCGTATCCTCCTCGTGGCTTTCGAAGCGGTCCTCGGGGTCCATCACCGAAGCGATACCGCCCTGGGCGACCTGGCTGCTGGAGTGCTCCAGCCCCTCTTTGGTCAGCAGCAGCACGTGCAGATCGTCCGGCACGGCCAGCGCGGCACGCATGCCGGCCAGCCCTCCGCCGATCACCAGCACATCGGTAAAGTAATGGGGCAGCTCTTTGGGGTGGAAGGCGGTCAGGTAGCGGGGAACTTCGTTCATAGGCAGCGGAACGGAGCGGGAACCATGCGGAACCGGGGCAATACGTTCACCGTATCACACGCCCTGGAAGAACCAAAGAAGCCCGGCGGCGGGTGCGGCTCAAAAAAGAGTGTCTTCCCCCGGCCAGCAGCGCTACCGCCATTCCGGCAGAGCGGTCTTTTCAGGATTCCGCCGCCATTTCGCGCACCTTGGCGGCGAACTGGGCCACGGTGTCGATGAGCTTTTCGCGGTTGATCGGCTTGGTGAGGTACTCGTCGCAGCCGGCTTGCAGGCATTTTTCCCGGTCGCCGGAGATGGCGTGAGCGGTCAAGGCGATGATGGGCCGGGTGTAGTTCAGTTCCCGCAGGCGTCGGGTGGCGGTGTATCCGTCCATGATGGGCATTTGCATGTCCATCAGGATCACGTCGAACGGCTCGGTGGGATCGTCGAACCGCTTCCCCCAGCCGGGGAAAGTGGCCATGGCCATTTCGACGGCTTTTTGGCCGTTTTCCACCACGGTGACTTCGGCTCCCGCCTTGCGGAGCACAAAGGCGATCAGCCGCTGGTTGTCCGGCCCGTCTTCGGCCAGCAGCACGCGGTACCCGGCCAGGGGACAGGAGCGGTGTTTTCGGGGTTCGGCCGGTGCGTCCGGGAGCACCGTTTGCCAGCTGCGTCCCTGGACCAGGGGGACCTGGGCGACGTTTTCCAGGGGGAGCTCCACGTAGAAGGTGGTCCCTTGGCCCGGGGTGCTCGCCACCTGGATGGTGCCCCCGAGCATCTCGATGAGCCGCTTGCTGATGGCCAGTCCCAGCCCCGTGCCGCCGTGCTTGCGGGTGGCCGAGTTGTCCAGTTGCGTGAAGGGGGAAAAGAGCTGGCGGATCTTATCCTCGGGGATGCCGATGCCGGTGTCGCGCACGGAGAACAGAAGCCGAGGGTTTCGGGGATGATCTTTGAGTTGCACCTCCACGGTTACCCCGCCCAGCTCGGTGAACTTGATGGCGTTG
Source organism: Planctomycetota bacterium (assembly GCA_026982835.1). GTDB lineage: Bacteria > Planctomycetota > Planctomycetia > Pirellulales > S012-138 > S012-138. The sequence goes on from JALSGI010000943.1 coordinate 4,513, forward strand.
CCCACCAGGTTGAGCAGAATCTGCCGCACCCGCAGCGGATCGGTGTAGATGGTCTCGGGGATCAGTCCGTGGATGTGGGCGTGCAGGTACAGTCCCTTGGCTTCGGCCCGCACCCGCATCAACTCCACCACTTCGCCGAAGAGCTGGAAGGGGGAGACGTGGGTTTTGTGGATACGGAGCTTTCCGGCTTCGATCTTGGACAGGTCGAGGATGTCGTTGATGATCGACAGCAGGTGCTCGCCGTTGCGGTGGATGGTTTGGGCAGCTTCGCGGAGTTCCTGCAGATCGTCGGATTCCAGCAGCACCTGGGCAAAGCCGAGGATGGCGGTCATGGGCGTGCGCAGCTCGTGGCTCATGTTGGCCAGAAATTCCGTCTTGGCCCGGTTGGCCTGCTCGGCCTGTTCCTTGGCCGCTTCCAGGCGCTGGAAGGCCAGATCGTGCTCGATGGCCAGGGCGGCGAAGCGGCCCAGTTCCTGGATCAGCTTGCGCTCCTGAAGCGAGGGGAGCCGGGGGGTGGGATAGGTGAAGGTAAAGGTACCCAGCACCCCCCCGTCGCGGGCGCAGATGGGCACGGACCAGGAGGCGCGAATCCCCGCCCGGCGAGCCAGAGTGCGAAACCGCCGGCAGTTGGGGTGCACCATCACGTCTTCGATCATCACCGGCTCGCCCAAGGCGGCCGCCGCGCCGCAGCTTCCCACGGTGGGGCCGATCTCCAAGCCGTCCAGCTCCCGGCGATACCAGTCCGGGAGGCTGGGTCCGGCCGCAAACCGCAAGTGGCGGCGATCCTCCTGCAACAGCATCACCCCGGCGGTGAGGTCCGGGAACAGCTGCTCCACCCCGCAGACCAGGGTTTCCAGCACGTCGTCCAGTGCGGTCCCTTGAGCCATTTTCTGCAGCACGTCGGTTCGCAGCTGCTGGAGCTGTTCCTCGAATTTGCGGTCGGTGATGTCGCGGGAGATGCCCACCGTGCCGATGATCCGCCCCTGGTAGTCGCGGTAAGGGGTCTTGCACACCAGCAGCGTGCGCCTTCCTCCCTGAACGCGCCGCTCGTAGGTAAGCGGCTCTCCGGTACGCATCACGTGCAGGTCGGTTTCGCGGGAGCGGCGTCCGGAGCTGGGCCCGTAGAGTTCCGCGTCGGTTTTGTTCAGCATCTCCTCCTTGCGTCGGCCGGCCAGCCGGGCAGCCGCTTCGTTGAGCAGCACGTAGCGGCCCTGCTGGTCCTTGATGTAAATGGCGTCGGTGGCCGACTCGATCACCGCCGAGAGCCGCTGTTGGCTTTCCCGGATGCGCCGCTCCACTTCCATCTGGGCGCTGATGTCCCGCGTGCACTTGGCCACCTGGCACACCTTGCCTTGGTGGTCCCGCACGGGCGTGGAAGAAGTCTCCACCCAGATGAAATGCCCCTTTTGGTGGCGGCAGCGCCAGCGACATCGCGTACTCTGGCCTTCCAAGTTGCGGCAATGCTGGTCCTGCAGATGGGGCCAGTCCTCTGGATGGGCCAGGTGCCGGCACTCCCGGTTGATCAGCTCCTCGGGAGTCCAGCCCACCATCTGTTCCACCGAAGGGCTGATGTAGATCAGCTTGCCCGAGGCATCGCTGAGACACACCACGTCCTGCAGGGCTTCGGTCACCAAGCGGAAGAAGTCCTCCTGCTGCCGCAGTTGGCGCACCAGGCGTTCCCGGTGCCGATCCTCCCGGTAGTGATGCAACAGCATGGCCGCGGTGTGGAGCAGCGGCTCCAGGTGGCGGACCATCTCCAGGGTGTAGCCGCCGGCCCGGTTGGCCAGGCCCACCATCCCCACGATCTCCTCCTGGTGGAAAAACGGAATGCCCAGGAAGCTCTCCAGGGGGGGATGTCCCCCGGGCACGCCCTTGGCCCGCGGGTCCTCGCACACCCGGTTGCTGATCACTACCCGCTGCTCGGTCACCACGCTCCCCCAGAGGGTGTCCAGGTTGCGGAACGCCAGGGGCAACCCACCGAATTGTTCCAGCAACTTGCTTCCTTGTTCGGCCCAAGGCCCCAGTTCCGCCTGGTGAATCCGCAGATGCAGCCCTTGCTCGTCCTGCTGGATTTCCCCGATGAAGCCCATCCGGCTTTCGGTCAGCTCCACCAGGAGTTTGAGCAGGTAATGCAGCAATTCGGTGAGATTCTTTTCGGCCAGCGCCAGGGCCATGGCATGCCCTACCGCCCCACAGAGCCGTTCCAGGTACTCGTGGCTGGGTCGGGGAGTGTTGGTTGGCAGTGGCATGGCTGCCCCTTCGTTTCCAACGGATTTCGACAAGGCATTTCCTCCGTTGCGAACGCAAAAACCATCGCAGGCGGGGCAACGGATTCGACGCTGGCCTGAAGCCGGTTGGTGTCTATTCGGGGCTGCTTCGTCAACGGTCTTGGCAGGCGAGGGAGCGACTCGGGAACCGGGACGGGCCCGGCCCGCATTGGAAGCCTAGAACAAATCCGCTTCGCTGTGGGGAAAAAACCCCGGTGGGGATTTCCCCCTGCCCTGCAGGCTCTCCCGGGAGGCCCCTAGAGTCGTTACAACCGCTCCGGCCGGACCTTTCCCGCAGGGCGCCTCCCGAGAGCCGACGCTCCCGGCCCGCTGTTCTCCGCCGACTGCCGGCGCGCGGCTGGCCGTGCTCCGCCGACTGAAGTCGGGTACGTGTTTAGCGTGCTAGCACAAGACGGAGCGTTTCCAGAGCAAAAACGAGTCGATACTCGTCCGGCGAGCCGCGTGCGTCAGCACGCGGTTGTCTTGCCGCTGGCGCTGGTTCTTGCAGCCGCGAGCCGTGGGCGTAAGCCCACGGAGAACACGGCAATCATGCGCCGCTTTCTTATCGTCTCCGGGAGCTTACGCTCCCGGCTCGCTGTGATCTGTTTTCTTGCACCGGAGCGGAAGCTCCCAGTGGCTGGCGGCCCTGCCGCCTCCGGGAGCTGACGCTCCCGGCTCGCCGTTTGTTGAAGAATCGGCGT
>JALSGI010000944.1 GCA_026982835.1 Planctomycetota bacterium
TCTGCCACAACCCCCACTCTGCCCCGTTTCCCAACCTCACCGAGGAGACCGGGGCCGCGCTGTGCCTGCTGTGCCACGTGGACCGCAAGGAGGAGTTCACCCGCAAGTACGTCCACGGCCCCGTGGAGGATGACTGTGGGGAGTGCCACAACGCCCACGCCACCGACTCGCCCTACATGCTGTACGGCGAGGGCAAGGAGCTGTGCTACCGCTGCCACACCAAGATGAAGGAGCACATCGAGAGCTCTGCGGTGCAGCACACCGCCGTGAAGAAGGATCCGTGCACGGCCTGTCACACCCCGCACTCCTCCAACTTCCCGCGCCAGCTCCGGGCTGGCACCAAGGACATCTGCTTCACCTGCCACACGGACCTGGCCGCCAAGATCAAGAACTCCAAGTACCTGCACGGCCCTGTGAAGCAGAACGACTGCTACGCGTGCCACGACCCCCACGGGTCCAACTACACCAAGGTGCTCAAGAAGCCGTTCCCGGCCCAGTTCTACATCCCGTACCGCACCGAGAACTACGCGTTGTGCTTCGACTGCCACAACAAGGACATCGCGCTCAACGAGTTCACCACCAAGCTCACGGACTTCCGCAACGGGGACTGGAACCTCCACTTCCTCCACGTGAACAAGGACCCCAAGGGCCGCAGCTGCAAGGCGTGCCACGAGGTCCACGCGGGCAACCAGAAGAAGCACATCCGCAAGGAGGTGCCCTTCGGCAAGATCTGGAAGCTCCCGATCAACTACACCAAGACCCCCACGGGCGGCCGGTGCGTGGTGGGGTGTCACAAGCCCAAGGACTACGACCGCGTGAACCCGGTGGTCTACTAGGCCGGGGGGCGGACCAAGGGCCGGCCCCCGGGGCCGGCCCTTTTGCGCCTGTGCGCCCCCCGGCACTCAGATCGGCGTGGTGCTTTCCCTTCATGGCTGGAGCCGAGGGCTGACCTGAGCCGCAAAGTTGAGCAAGCATGGGGTTGCTGAGTGCCGGGGAGGGGGCTCCTACAGAAAGCCCGGGCGCCCCGCCGCCAGCAG
>JALSGI010000945.1 GCA_026982835.1 Planctomycetota bacterium
GCCTTCGGGGCGTCGCGGGCTGCTGGTGCGCATGCTCCGCCGCCGCGGCGATGGGCAGTTGCGCCGCGAGCGGGCCTTTCATGTCTTTTGTGCCCTGGTGGCCTGGTCGGGGCTCGTGGTGCTGGTGGTGCTGCTGCTGCACGTGACGCGGGTGGGCTGGCCGGTGCTCTCCTGGCAGTTCTTGACCAGCGGCCCCAGCCGCTTTGCCACTCGGGCGGGTATTTACCCGGCGTTGATGGGCACGCTGTGGCTGATCGGCCTGACGGTGCTGTTTACGGTTCCGGTGGGAATCGGGGCAGCTCTCTACCTGGAGGAGTTCGCCACCCCCTCCCGATGGAACCGCTTCATCGAGTTGAACATCGCCAACCTGGCCGGCGTGCCGTCGATCATCTACGGGGTGCTGGGCCTGGGGATCTTCGTCCGTTGGTTGCAGTTGGGCCGCAGCGTGCTGGCCGGGGCGCTGACCATGAGCCTGCTCATCCTGCCGGTGGTGATCATCGCCGCCCGCGAGGCCATCCGCGCCGTGCCCGACTCCATCCGCCAGGGGGCCTTCGCCCTGGGAGCCACGCGGTGGCAGATGGTACGCGACCACGTCCTGCCGGCGGCGTTGCCCGGCATTCTGACCGGAATTATCCTGTCGATTGCTCGGGCCATCGGCGAAACGGCCCCGCTGGTCACCATCGGCGCGCTGACCTTCGTCACCTTCGTGCCGCACTCGCCGCTGGACGAGTTCACCGTGTTGCCCATCCAGATCTACAACTGGACCAGCGATGCCCGCAGCCAGTTCCACCAGTTGGCCGGGGCGGCCATCGTGGTGCTGCTGGCCGTGCTGCTGACGGTCAACGCCGTGGCCGTGCTCATTCGCCACCGCTTCGAGAAACGCCGCTTGCGATGAACCTCCCGGAACCGACCCCCCCTGCCCAAACGCCCAACGGGGCCATCCTCCAGGTGCAGGAGCTGACCATCCGCTACGGCACCAAGGTGGCCGTGGACCGCGTGTCGCTGGACATCCCCCAGGGCAAGATCACGGCCATCA
>JALSGI010000946.1 GCA_026982835.1 Planctomycetota bacterium
ACCTGCGCAGGAGTCGCTTCGCTGATCATCGCCGCGGACCGGCTAGGTTCTGGTGCAGCCCGGGTCGAGGGGGACGTAGTACGCTGCTGCGGCCAGTTCCAGGAAGACGAACACATCCAGCGGGGCTTGCGCTGGCTTGCGCGCAACTTCACCGTCCACGCCAACCCGAACGCTCCCGGGGGTACCTGGTGGCTTTATTACCTGTACGGGCTAGAGCGTGTGGGACGGCTCACCGCCCACCGTAAGATCGGCCAGCACGACTGGTACCGCGAAGGGGCGGCCGTGCTGCTGCAGAATCAGGACCGCCTCTCCGGCTTCTGGCGCGGTGTGGGTCCCGAAGGAAACCATCGGGTGGTTTCCACTTCGCTGGCCCTGCTGTTTTTGACCAAGGGGCGCCGGCCGGTGCTCATGGCTAAGCTCCGCTGGGGCGATCGGGGCACGTTGGCCTGGAACCGCCACCCGAACGACGTGGGCAATCTCACCCGGTACGTGGAGCTGCGCTGGGGACGCGACCTCACCTGGGAAGTCTATGATGCGGCTCAGGCCACCGCCGCCGATTACCTCCAGGCCCCCGTGCTGTTCCTCACCGGCAACGAGGCCCTCACCCTGAGCGACGAACAGGTACACCAGCTGCGCCGCTATCTGGACCGCGGAGGGTTCTTGTTTGCCGAGGCCTGTTGCGACGACCAGGGCCAGTTCGACGACACGTTCCGGCTGCTGGTGGAGCGGCTGTTCCCCGAGCCGGAGCTGCAACTGCGCCGCTTGCCGCCGGAGCACGAAGTGTGGTTCATGGAAGAAAAAGTGGGACCGGAGTACGCCGGGCACCTCTGGGGCGTGAACGTCGGCTGCCGCACGGCAGTGGTGTACTGCGACACCGATCTTTCCTGCTACTGGGAGCTGTCCCGCTCCGGGCGAAAGGCCAAGTTCCCCCCGGCGGTCAAACGCAAGATTCAGTCGGCTTTGTCCTTGGGGCTGAACGTGCTGGCCTATGCCACGGGCCGGGAACTGAAATACAAGGACATGGTCCCCCGGCTCGACCTGGACGCGGCGCGGCGCAATGCCTTTGGCCGGGCCATGCTGGTCATCCCCAAGGTGCGGCACAGCGGCACCTGGGATGCGGCTCCCGGGGCCTTGCTCAGCTTGCAGCGGCATCTGAAGCAGGAACTGGGTCTGCTGGTGCCGGCCGACCAGCGGGTGGTTTCGCTCACGGCCAAGGACCTGTTCAAGTACCACATGTTGTTTATGCACGGTCGCCGGGCGTTTCAATTCACGCCCGAGGAACGAGCCGCGCTGAAAAAATACCTGGAAAACGGGGGTTTCATCCTGGCCGACGCGGTGTGTGCCAGTGCCGAGTTTGCCCGCAGTTTCCGCCGCGAAATGCAGTTGATCTTCCCTGGCAAAAAGTTGCGGCCCATCCCCCCGGACCACAAGCTCTTGACCACGTACTACGGCGGATTCGATATCCGTACCGTGCGGCGGCGCGAGTTGAGCCGGGCCGCCGGGGCCACAGGGCCAGGACGCGTGCTGGAAAACATCCGCCAGGTGGCCCCCGAGCTGGAAGGCTTGGAGCTGGAAAAGGGGCGCTACGCGGTAATCTTCTCCCCCTATGATCTCAGCTGCGCGTTGGAAAGCCAGGGGGTGGTGCCCTGCCGCGGATACGTGCGCGAGGACGCCGCCCGGATTGCCATCAACGTGGTCCTCTACAGCTTGCAGGAGTAGGAGTCTTTCCGAAAACCCTCGACACTGGCGGTATGTGGGACTTATGGATGGTCGCACTACATGGAATTGGCCAGCTGTTTTTCGGATAGGCTCTCAATGCTGCACCCCCTGCGGCGAGCGCTTCCAGGCGGCGTAATCGACGTTGCCCTGCGGGTCCACATACTTGTGCAACAGCCGCTCCCAGAGCCGGTGTGGGATGCGGTCCATCGACAGCTGGTGTTCGTGGGGGATAGGCCTTCCCACGGTCCAGCTCGATCCGGCTTCTCCCCGGGGCGGCAACGCCAGAAGGGCCAGCAGTGCTAGGATCGGAAGCAAGGGCTTTTTCATCGCGGAATCCTTTCACGCCAGGGGGCAGTCCGTTTGTAACGCCTACGCCGGTTCTACCATCTGGCCAGCCAAACGGTTCGCCTGGCAGGGAGTTTTTTTCTCCCCCGGAAGCCTGGGAATTCGCGGCCGAGAAAAACGTGGCCTAGGTTTCAGTGTGGACGCTGTTTGCCTTTGCCAGGGCCTGTCGCCTTGCGCCCGCCTGCGGTCTCAAAGGAGTCATCCATGAGCATAACACCGATTCGCGTGCTGGTGGTGGACGATTCGGCCGTGATGCGCGAACTGATCTGCGACATCTTCGGCCAGGAACCGGGTATCGAAGTGGCTGGCACCGCCTCCAGCGGCATGCGGGCGCTGGAACTGATCCCCAAGCTCAAGCCGGACGTGGTCACACTGGACGTGCAGATGCCGGGGATGGATGGGCTGGAGACCTTGAAACGCATCCAGGCCAAGCACCCGCTGCCGGTGATCATGGTCAGCGCACTAACTCAGCTTGGAGCAGAAACGACGCTGGAGGCCCTGGAACTGGGCGCGATGGACTACGTGCCCAAGCCCCAGAACCTGCACGAGTGCCAGGCGGAGTTCGCCCAGGACCTGGTGCGGAAAGTCCGGGTGATGGCCCACATCGACGTGCGCCGCTTGCTGGAGGTGCGCCGCAAGCGAAAGCAGCGCCACGGGAACGGGACAGGGGTGCTCTCGCCGTCTGGTTCGCGCAGTCCGGCGGCGGCCCCCTTGCTCACCGAACATCAGCTGGCCGACAAGTGCATCGCCATCGGCATCTCCACCGGGGGCCCGCCGGCGCTGCTGCGGGTGTTCGAGATGCTGGAGCCCCCCATGCCCCCTATCCTGATCGTGCAGCACATGCCGCCGAAGTTCACCGCCGCCTTCGCCTGGCGATTGGACACCCGAAGCCGCCTCAATGTGAAAGAGGCCCGCACCGGCGATGTGCTCCAGGTCAACCACGTCTATCTGGCCCCGGGTGGTCAGCACCTGCAAATCCGCAAGGACTTGCAAAAGATCAAAACATGGGTTCGCAGCGGGCAACCGGTCAGCGGTCACAAGCCTTCGGTGGATGTGCTGATGACCTCCGTGGCCCGCATCTACGGTCCCAACGCCATTGGCATCATTATGACCGGCATGGGACGCGATGGGGTGGCCGGCTGCGCAGCCATTCGCGAAGCGGGAGGCTATGTGCTGGGCCAGGACGAGCACTCCAGCGACGTCTATGGCATGAACAAGATCGCCTATCAGGAAGGGCACGTGGATCGGCAATTCTCGCTGGACGAAACGGCCGAGGTACTCCGCGAAGTGATGGCCGCCCGCTGGGCTCCCCAGGTGCCCGCAGGATAAGAAAAGGTTGGGCGCACCACAGCGGCAGGCATCTACTCCTGTTGCGGCGCAGGGGCGAACCGCTCCGGGGCAAAAGGCCCCAGTTCCACGGCAACCGGCCGGCCCAGCATCAGCTCGGCCATCACCTGGGCGGTGCCGGGAGAGAGGGTTACCCCGCCGCGGAAGTGCCCCGTGGCCACGTACACCTGTTCCCAGCCGGGCAGGCGGCCCAGGCACGGCAGCCGGTCCGGAGGGCAGGGGCGCAGACCTGCCCAGCAACGTTCCACTTCCGCCTGCCCCAGCACCGGCACCAGCTGCGTGGCCATTTGCAGCAGCTGGCGCACGGCTTGCGAGGTAGTCCGCTTGTCGAACCCGGCTCGCTCTTCGGTGGAACCCACCAGCACGCGGCCGTCGGCCCGGGGAACCAGGTAACGCGGGCCAAGATTGATCACCGGCTCAAACTCCCGCTTGGAAAGCCGTAACAGCACAATCTGCCCGCGAATCGGTTCCACCGGCAGGCGGAAACCCAACCGCGAAGCCAGCAAACCGCTCCAGGCGCCGGTACAAAGGCAGAGCCGATCGGCCTCCCACGTGCCTGCGGGCGTAACGGCCCGAACCACACCGCCGGAAAGCTCTTCCACGTCCACAAGCGGGGTGCCCCCGTGCACTTGCACTCCCAGGCTCAGGCAAGCCGAAAGCAGCGCCTGCAAGTGCCAGGGGTTGCGCAGCTGCACGTCCTCGGGCACGAATACGGCGGCCAGCACAAGACCTCCCTCTTGGCCGCGCGTGGCCAGGGCGGGCTGGGCTTGGGCAAGTTCCGGGGCGTCGAGCCACTGGGCCTCCAGCCCCTGGCGGCGGCACTCCTGGTACCACTGGCGAAGCGGCGGCAGCTGGTCTTCCTCGGTGGCCACATACAGCCCGCCACAGGTGCGAAAGCCAGTGTCGATCCCCGTCTCTTGCCGCAGCAACGCGGCCCACTGGTGGTGCAAGCCATAGCTCAGCGCGGCCAGGCGTTGCTCGGGCGGGTCGTCGCCGGTGGCCCGAGCCGCCGGAACGATCCCTGCGCCGGCCCAGGAAGCCTCCCGCCCAGGACGGCCCTGGTCCAACACCACCACTTCCACCCCCTGGCGAGCCAGTTGCCAAGCCAGGGAAAGGCCGATGATCCCGCCTCCGGCAATGACGATGCGCATCGAAGCGTTTCCTGCTGATCGGCAAAAGGGCGCGTGTTACGATTCCGGCGGGGACGATCCCTCGCCGCTCCACCGCCACACCCCCCACTGGCCTTCGCATTCGTCCACGGCCACTTGCAGCCACCGCGGGCGAAAGCCGGCGTGTTCTTCTAGCCGCTCCAGCAGCTGCGTGCCGATCCAGCGGGCCAGCTGTTCGGCCGTGGTGTTGGGCACGGGCAGCAAGCGGCAATCCTGGCGCGGGAACACCCAGCGGCGATCCTCGAACCGTACCACCACCTCCTGCTCGCCTTCTTCCACGTGGATTTGCTGGTGCCGGGTGGGAAGCAGCATGTAGTGGTCCAGCCGGCGGATGATCTCCCAGGCGTGGTCCCGCAGGGCGATGAAATCCACCACGTAGGCGTTTTCGTCCAGAGGGCCGCCCACCTCCACGGCCACGCGGTAGTTGTGCCCGTGCAGCCGTTCGCACACGTCGCCCTGGTAGGTGATGAAGTGGGCGGCGCTGAACACCAGGTAATCCTTGGTCAGGCGTACGTGGTAGTGTTCGGGCACGGCGGCAGCCTCCCCTTGGGGGGTAAAAGAGGGCACGCGGTCGGGCCGGCCCAGCCGGAGAGTTCATCATGCCACGAGCCGCCCCGAAGCAACAGCCCCCTGGGAGATGAGCCGCGGGGGCAGGAAAAACCGGCAAGCGGCCTTACACCGGCTCGGTTCCGGGGAGGGGCTTGCCTTGCAGCTGGTACACGTAGCGGAGCACTTCGGCCACCGGCTTGTAGAGTTCCGGGGGCACCGGCTGGTTGACTTCCACCTGCTTGTAGAGGGCCTGGGCCAGTTCCTTGCGCTCTACCACCGGGACGCCGTGTTCCAGCGAGAGGCGGCGGATGCGCTGGGCCAGGTAGCCGGCCCCCTTGGCCACTACCCGAGGAGCGTCCATTTTCTCCGGATCGTACTTGAGCGAGACGGCCAGCTCGGTGGGGTTGGTGACGGTCACATCGGCCTGGGGGACGGCCGAGGAGATGCGGTTGAGCACCAGCTGCCGCTGCACCTGGCGGCGGCGGGCGATGATCTGCGGATCGCCCAACAGCTCACGCATCTCTTCCCGCAGCTCCTGGGTGGTCATCCGCAGCTGCTGCTCATATCGCCAGCGTTGGAAGGCGTAGTCCAACACGGCCAGCAGGAGCAGGGCCACGGCGATCTTCAGCGTGGTCCAGAACAGCACGTCGGCCAGGTACCAGCCCCAGGTGGGCACTTCCAGTTGCCACAGGGCGAGGATTTCTTCGCGTTTCTGGTACAGGCTCACCAGGCCCACGGCTCCCACCACCACCACTTTGAAGATGCCAAAGCCCAGGTGCGCCAGGCCCGCCAGGGAAAAAATCCGCCGCAGCCCGGCCAGCGGATTCAGCCGACTCCAATCCGGTGCCACGCGCTGAGGGACGAAGAGAAAGCCGCCGGTTTGCAGAACGCCGATGGCGATCCCTGCCACCACCATGGTGACCATCAAGGGGGCCAGGGCCCCGATGAGCTGGCTGAGGTTTTCTTCCCACCAGCCGATGGCCCCGGAGGCGTCCAGCCTCAGGCGGGGGTGGGCCAGGTGGGCAGTGGTCAGTTGGGCCAGGCGGGCCACCAGGTCGGCAAACCACAGCCACAGCGCCCCCAGGGCAGCCAGCAGCAGCAGGGCGGAGCTGAGATCGCTGCTGCGGGCTACCTGGCCGCGTTGCCGGGCCTGGTCGCGGCGATGCTGAGTCGGTTCGTGCTGTTTTTCGCCGAACTGGTCGGGCATGGTTTTTGGTTTTTCAACGGGGCCGCCAGGCCGGGGCTAACCGCCGTCCGGGGGCGGAGCGTACCAGAACACCCGGTCCACATGCTCCTGCAGTACCTGCGGCATGTACCAGGCCAAAGCGCCCAGACTCAAGGCCAACATGCCCAGCACCACCAGGCCGTTGATGCCCAGCCCCAGCACGAAGATGTTCAACTGGGGCAGGGTGCGGGTGAGCAGTCCCAGCAGCAGGTTGGACACCAGCAGGGCGGTGACCGTGGGGGCGGCGATCCGCAAGGCGAACTGGAACGTGCTCTGAAGCAGATCGGCCACCAGTTGCGGCGGAGCGTGCCAGGTGTGGAGCTGGCCGGGGGGAAGGACTTTCAACGTGTGGGCCAAGGCCAGCACCAGCTGGGCCGGACCGTCCAGGGCCAGGAACACGCCCAGGGCCACCACGCCCAACAGTTGGCCCAGCACGGGCATGCGGTCGCGGGTGCCGGGATCGACCACTTCGGCCAGGCTCAAGGCGCTGACGAAGCTGACCACCTCGCCGGCCATCTCGGCCACCAGCACCACCAGCCGCACGGCCAGGCCCAGGCAAAGCCCCACCAGGAACTCAAGCCCCAGCAGCAGCGTAAGCGGCACCGGCGCAGGGACCGCCAACTCCCCCGGCGGCTGGAGCACAAACAACAGCGCCGCCAGCAGCACGGTCAGCCAGGCGCGCACCACCACGGGCACGCTACGGCTGCCCAGGGTGGGGGCCAGGGCCAGCATGCCTGCGGCCCGGGCCAAAAGCAGCCCCCAGCCCAGCAGCCGGGCAGGCTCAAGCAGCCAAAGGGCGGCGTCCCACATGGTGCAGGGGGTTGGGTGTGGTTTGCGGTAAGGGCACAGGTTCTGCGCTGGGTACCTATTTAGCCAACTGGCACATTGTTGGTTCGTCGCTTCCGTATGAGGCGGAAATAAACGTTTATTTTTGCAACCGGCGAGCCGCGCACCTTCAGCCAGCGGAGAAAGATAACGTAGTGCGCTTATTCGGCTCTCCCCGGACTAAAGTCCGGGGCTCGCCGGACAAAAATCGACTCTTTTTGGCTCTGGAAACACTCCGTCTTGTGCTTACACGCCAACACGTTCTACGCTGGCAAGCGTCGGCCTTCAG
>JALSGI010000947.1 GCA_026982835.1 Planctomycetota bacterium
TCTGCGCCATGCACATGCAGGGCACGCCGCAAACGATGCAGGACAACCCCCACTACGACGACGTGGTGCGGGAAGTGAGCGACTACCTGGCCCGGCGACGCGACACGCTGCTGGAGGCCGGAGTGCCCGCTGAGAAAATCGCCCTCGATCCGGGGATCGGCTTCGGCAAGACCCACCAGCACAACCTCCTGCTGCTGCAAAACGCCTGGCGGCTGCTTGGCTTGGGTTGCCCGGTGCTGGTGGGCCACTCGCGCAAAGGGTTCATCGGCCACGTGCTGGGGGACCGGCAGCGGGAGCGGCTCCAGGGGACCGTGGGCGTCTCGCTGGCCCTGGCCGCCCAGGGGGTGCAGGTGCTGCGGGTGCACGACGTGCAAGCGGTGCGCGAAGCGTTGCTGCTGTTCCAGGCCGCCGGGGGGCTGGCGCCCCTGGAGCAGGCCCCCTGAACGCGACGTTGCCCCGCACGAGTCGTCTGTCCCTGTGGGGCATCCACCTGGCAACACACGGCATGGCCGGAAGCACCCGCCGCCTGCCTCAGCCCACGGGAACCGCAGGCACGTACACCAGCGCGTTGCCCCGCTTGCCTTGCACCTGGGCAGCGCCCGCCTTGCGCAAACAGTAGGCCACTTGCTGGGCCTGCCAGCGGGGGCAGCCGAGCACTTGGGCCAGCTGGGCCGTGTCGAACGGCCGGGGGATTTCCGGGGGCAGCAGTTGCCACAGGTCTTGTCCTTGCCGCAGCACCACCCGCTGCTGCACTCCCAACAGTTCCACGTCCTGCACCTGGTAGGGGCGTCCCCACCGCCGGCGCCCCCGGCACGGATAGCGCCACTGCCGCACGTGCACGCCCAGCAACTCCAGCTCCAGCCGAGGATGGGGAAACACGCTGGTAAAATGGATCAGCTCCAGGAACAGGTGCCAGAGCTTGCCGCGCTTGGGGCTCCAGCGTCGGGCCAGCTCCCGGCCCCCTTTGCCCTGGAGTCGCACCAGGTGCCAGCGGAGCACCAGGGGCTTGACCACCCGCAGCCGATGGTGCCGCAGCAGCCGTTGCGTCTTGTCCCGAATCGCAACTAGCGGCCCGAACTGAATCTCCACTAGCTCCTCTCCCCGCACGGCGTCGATCCGCCAGCGATCCAGCCGCACCTCCGTGGCCCCGGGCGGGGCGTACAGGGCCTTCAGTTGCCGGTGAAGCGTGGTTTCCATCCGTGGAATCTCACTTTGATTCGGGTTTAGCAACCGGGAGCTTACGCTCCCGGCTCGCCGTTGAGTGTGAGAATCCGCGCTTGTTCTTGCCGCGGAGCGGAAGCTCCAGCCCAAGCCTCCAGGCCTCCCGCGGCTTTAGCCGAGGGGAGCCGTGTTTCCTAATCGGTATCGGTTCTGAATCCTCGCCAACGTTCCTAGTTTTCCGGGGGCTCGATGCCCAGGTCGCGGATCGTCATCAGGCTGCGGCAGCGATAGCCGGCCTGCTGGATCGCCTCGCGCCCCCCTTCCAGGCGATCGACGATGGCCAGCACTTCCACCACCTCCAGGCCGAACTGGGTTGCCCGCCGGGCCGCCAGCAGCGACGAGCCGCCGGTGGTGATCACGTCCTCGACGATCACTACCCGCTGCCCCGGGCTTACCGGCCCCTCGACATACCTTTGGGTGCCGTGTCCCTTGGGCTCTTTGCGGACCAGGAAGCCGAGCAACTCCCGCTGCTGCATCCCGGCGGCGGTGATGATGGCGGCGGTGATCGGGTCGGCCCCGATGCTCATCCCCCCCACGGCATCCGGCCACGGCTCCGGCAAAGCGGCAAGCATTCCTTGGGCCACCAGCAGCGCCCCGGCGCTGTGGAGCGTCACTTGCTTGCAGTCCAGGTAATAGGAGGACTTCTTTCCCGAGGCCAGCGTGAACTCTCCGCGGCGCAGGGCACGCTCTTGGACAAGCTCCACCAGCTTTTGTTTATCGAAAGGGGGCAAAGGCATGGGCACCGGAGGCAGTTGTTCCAGGGGAGCAAAGGGAGGATAGCAACCGCCTCCCCTTGAACCACAGCCAGGGCGGCAAGTCAAGGGCGGATGCTCGCACCAAGCGGGAATCGGCTTGCGGCTTGCGCCGTGCGGCCTGCGCTGGAGCTTCCACTCCGGAGGTCTTGGGTCGTGGGTCTTGGGTCTTGATGTGGTGCTTCCGCACCGATGCAAGAACCGGCGCCAATTCTTGCATCCGGCGAGCCGCCGGTGTGAGCCGGCGGTTGGCGAAGCGCTACATTGCCGTTTTGAAAAACCGCAAGCTCACGCTTGCGGCTCGCCACGGCGAAAACAAACGCTCCCAGTGACCCGGGAGCTTTGTACGTGTTTAGCCAGCTAGCAGCCGGAAGTTCGACGCCGCAGGCGTCGCACTCTTGTAGCCGGGGGTCGTCAGACCCCCGGAAGGCAGCGTTTTTCCTTGTCCTTGAGCATCCCGAAGGGATGCCAGAGGGAGGACCGCTGGCTGTTTCTGGCACCCCTGCCGGGGTGCGGGGTGGGGTAATGGCCGTCGCTTTCCGGTGGTCTCCGCTCCGCTACGACCACCGGCTACAAGGCTGGCAAGCCTTCGGCTTGCTTTTGATCTGGGAATGCTCCGTCTTGTGCTGGCACGCTAAACACGTTCCCAGCTTCAGCTGGCGGAGAAGGCCGGCAAACACGTGTTTATTTCGGCTCTCCCCGGACTGAAGTCCGGGGCTCGCCGAACCACCACAAATGCCGACTCAAACACCATACGGCGAGCCGGGAGCGTAAGCTCCCGGTTGCATCAAGCAGGAGCAACCGCCGACACGGTTCAAACCAACCGCGTGCTCACGCACGCGGCTCGCCGGACAAAAATCAATTCTCTTGCTCTGGGGGCGCTTCGTCTTGTGCTGGCACGCTACACACGTACCCGGCTAAAGCCGGGGGAGGTAAAAACGGCGAGCCGCCGGCGTAAGCCGGCGGTTGGACGGCGAGCCGGGAGCACGAGCTCCCGGTTGCTTTGAACCAAGGGGCTTTCTTGGTCCGCCGCCGGCAGGGGGGTACAATGGGGGCTCGTTCCGGCGGGCTGGGTTGGTTTTCAATGCTAATGCAGGAGCGTGGGTTTGATGTCCCAGTGTCGCGTGGTGATTCACGGGGCGGCGGGCCGGATGGGCCGGCGGCTGGTGGTGCTGGGTTGGGAAGACCCCCAGGTGCGGATCACCGGAGCCGTGGAAGCACCAGGCCATCCGCGGCTTGGCGAGGATGCCGGCGTGGTGGCCGGGGTGGGACCCATCGGCGTGCCCCTGGCCGCCGAACTGCCCCCGGAGTGCGACGTGGTGATCGACTTCTCCGTGCCCGAGGTCACGCGCCAAATCGTGCAAACCTGCGCCCAGCGGGGCACAGCCGTGGTGGTGGCCACCACGGGACTGAACCAGCAGGACCAGGCGCTGCTCCAGCAGGCCGCCCAACGAATCCCCGTGCTCTGGTCCCCCAACATGTCCCTGGCTGTCAACCTGACGATGAAGCTGGCCCAGGTGGCCGCCCAGGCCCTGAAAGACCATCCCCAGGGCGTGGACGTGGAGATCATCGAGCGGCATCACCGCTTCAAGGAAGACGCCCCCAGCGGCACGGCGCTGAAGTTCGGCCAGTTGATTGCCCGGATCATGGGCCAGCAGCAGCACCGCCACGGTCGCCACGGCCGCCCGGGAGCCCGCCCAGCCGACGAGATCGGCTACCACGCCGTGCGCGTAGGCGACAATCCCGGGGAACATACGATCATCTTCGGGCTTTTGGGCGAGACGATCGAGCTAGTGGTGAAGGCCACCAGCCGCGACTGCTACGCCCGAGGGGCGCTGGCCGCCGCGTGCTTCCTGCAAGGCAAGCCTGCGGGGCTTTACGGCATGGAGCACGTGTTGGGCCTGGGAGGCGACTAGATGACCACCGGGAAAGCTCCCGGCCAGTTGGGTCCGGGGAACCTGCTGCGCTGGGGCGTGCAGGGGCTGGTGCTTGGGCTGGTCTTGTGGTTCCTGGGCATGCGGCTGGTCAGGGACTGGGAACAACTGCGCTCCACGCCCTGGGAGTTTCACCCCGCGTGGCTCCTGGCCTGCGGGGTGGCGTACTTGCTGGGGCTTTCCCCTTGCGCGTGGTTTTGGCGCCGGGTGCTGCTGAGGCTGGGCTACCCGGTGCCCTGGCTGCCGCTATTGCAGGCCTACTACTGGGGGCACTTGGGCAAGTATGTCCCGGGCAAGGCGCTGGTGGTGGTGTTGCGCACTGCCTCGCTTCGCCGCTGCGGCGTGCCGATCCGCGTGGCCGTGGTGAGCGTGTTCTACGAAACGCTCACCATGATGGCCGTGGGGGCGGCGGTGGCCGTGGTGCTGCTGGGCGGGATCGGCTTCCAGCATGGCAGAGCCGACCACGGGGGCGAGCACGCCTGGCTGCTGCCCCTTGCCGTCGGTTGCGGAGCGTTGG
The DNA here is from genome assembly GCA_026982835.1 of Planctomycetota bacterium. Lineage (GTDB taxonomy): Bacteria > Planctomycetota > Planctomycetia > Pirellulales > S012-138 > S012-138. The sequence continues at coordinate 4,425 of JALSGI010000947.1, forward strand.
CCCTGGTGCCCACGATGCCGGCGGTGTTTCGCCGCCTGGCGGCGGTGCTGTGGCGGCGTTCCCCGCCGGAGGAGATGCCGCCGCTTGAGCGTCTGGGCTGGGGCACGCTGCTGGCAGGGCACGCGGCCATGCTGGTCACTTGGGGGCTGCTGGCCCTCAGCGCGGTGCTGGGGCTTCGCTCGATCGATTCGTCGCTCCCCTGGCAGCGACTCCTGGAACTTGGGCCGTACCTGGCGGCGGCCGTTTCGCTGGCGGTGGTGGCGGGGTTTTTGTCGCTGGTTCCGGGGGGACTGGCCGTGCGCGAGGCGGTGATCGTGGCCCTGCTGGCTCCGGCCCTGGGCACCTCGGCTGCGGCGCTGCTGCTGGCCGTGTTGTTGCGGGTGGTGTGGCTGGTGTCGGAGGCGGCCGTGTCGATTATGCTAAAGGGTGTGTCGTGGTTTTGCCGCCCGCAAGGGGAGCCTCCGCAACGATGAGCACCGGCACTGAAACGGCCTTCCGGGAACAGCAGGCCGACTGCACGCAGGAGCCCGTGCAGCTCTCGGTGGTAATCCCGGTCCACAACGAGGAAGAAAGCCTGCCGGAGCTTTACCGCCAACTGGATGATGTTCGCCGCGAGCACGAGTACCGGATGGAAGTGCTGCTGGTGGACGACGGCTCCACGGACTGCTCCTGGCAGGTGATCGAGCAGCTGGCCCGGCATGACCCGACGGTGCATGGCATCCGCCTGCGGCGCAACTTCGGCAAGGCGGCGGCACTGCGGGCCGGGTTCGATCACGCCCGGGGAGAGCTGGTGCTTACCATGGACGGCGACCTGCAAGACGACCCGGCCGAAATCCCCCGCTTTCTGGAGGCGATCCGCGAAGGCTACGATGTGGTGAGCGGCTGGAAGCGGGTGCGGCACGATCCCTGGCACAAGGTGTGGCCCTCGCGGGTGTTCAACTGGATGGTGAGCCGCCTGACCGGCGTGAAGCTGCACGACCACAACTGCGGCATGAAGTGCTATCGCCGCGAGGTGCTTCAGGAAGTGCCGCTTTACGGGGAGCTGCACCGTTTTGTGCCGGTGCTGGCCGCCGCGCGGGGCTTTCGCGTGGGCGAGATCGCCATCCACCATCGCCCCCGCAAGTTCGGCAAGTCCAAGTACGGCGTCAAAAGGTTCGTCAAGGGATTCCTCGACCTGCTTACGGTGAAGTTCATCACCGGCTACGGCTATCGCCCGCAGCACTTGCTGGGCACGCTGGGACTGGTGGCTTTTTTGCTGGGTTTTCTGGGACTGCTGTACCTGACGGTGCTGTGGTTCGTCTCGCGGATGGGCACCGGGGAAGAGGTGGTGCATCTGCACCAGCGGGCGCTTTTCTATTACTGCCTGGCGGCGCTTTTGCTGGGCGGGCAGTTGATCTCCATCGGGTTCCTGGCCGAGCTGATCACGGCCCATCATGCCCGCAGCTCCGATGTGTACTCCGTGGCCCAGCGAACCGCTGCGGCTTCCGCCCCCGGGGAATCAAGCCATGCGTAGCGATTCGCCTGCGAATCGCCCCTGTGCCGCGGCCCGACTCCGCTGGACGATCTATTGCGTGTTGATCGCCGCGGCCGCCGGGCAGATGGCCGGGCGGATCCTGGCCGTTAACTCCGTGGATCGCGTGGAGTTGGAGCGCTACCTTTATCGGCAATACCAGCAGGGTCGCCGCCGGGCCGATCAGTGGCAACTGCAGCGGCCTTTCTTGAGCGCCAACGATCGCAGCCGCTGGGCCACGGTGCGCTCGCTGGTGGAGTACGGCACCTACGAGATCGACCAGGTGATCGCCCAGCGCAATTGGGACACCATCGACAAGGTCCGCCACCGCAACGCCCAGGGGCAGTGGCGGTTCTATTCGTCCAAGCCGCCGCTGCTGGCCACGCTGGTGGCCGGCCCTTACTGGGTGATCCATCGCCTGACGGGCAGAACCCTGGGCGAGCACCCGTGGGCCATCGGGCGCGGGCTTTTGCTGCTGGTGAACTGGCTGCCGCTGCTGGGCTACCTAGCCCTGGTGGCTGCGCTGGCCGAACGCCTGGGCCGCAGCACGTGGTCGCGGCTGGTGGTGGTGGCAAGCGCGTGCTTTGCCACGTTTTTGAGTACCTTCGTGGTGGCGCTGAACAACCACCTGCCTGCGGCGGTGAGCGTGGTGGCGACGCTGTGGCTGCTTTACCGCATCTGGCACGGGCAAGCGGGACCGCTTGGGTTTTTCTTCGCCGGGCTGCTTGCCGCGTTTGCCGCCGCCTGCGATCTGCCGGCGCTTGCGTTTTTCGCCCTGGCCACACTTGCGGCCCTGTGGTGCAACTGGCGGCGGGCGCTTATGGCCTGGCTGCCCGGGGCGGCGGTGGTCGCGGCGGCGTTTTTCGGCACCAACTACCTGGCCCACCAGAGCCTGCGGCCCCCCTATGCCCATCGCCACGGGGAGGACAACTGGTACGACTACCCCGGCTCCTACTGGAAAGAAGAAAACCGCCAGGGGATCGACCGGGGGGAGCCGTCGCGGGCCGTCTATGCCCTCCACGTGCTAGTGGGCCATCACGGCGTGTTTTCGCTCACGCCGCTTTGGCTGCTGGCCGTGCTGGGCATGGGGCTGGGGATGCGCCGCGGCCAGCGGTCGTTTCTCCGCGCGGTGGCCCTGGGCACGGCGGTGCTTACCGTGGTGGTGCTTGGCTTCTACATCGCCCGGCCGCTGGTGGACCGCAACTACGGCGGGATGACCTCGGGGTTCCGCTGGTCGTTCTGGCTCACGCCGCTTTGGCTGGTGTGCCTGTTGCCGGCGCTGGAGGTGCTGCGGAGGCGGCGTTGGGGCCAGGCGGTGGTGTGGGCGGCGGTGGCCCTCTCGGCCCTCTCGGCCAGCTATCCCACCTGGAACCCCTGGGTACACCCTTGGCTTTACGATGCGATGGTGTGGCTGGGCTGGTTGTCCCCGTAGGGCACAGAAGAATGGAATTGCCAACGCCTAGCGCCTTCTTGCCCCTTCCAGCAGCTCCACCCGCCGGGCAGC
>JALSGI010000948.1 GCA_026982835.1 Planctomycetota bacterium
CGCAAGCCGATCACGCCTGCGGCTCGCCGCCGGCGGCTTGTTGCTGGCGTTCCCAGGCCGAGGGTTCCTGCTCCTTGGTCTGGTCATAGACGCTCAGCAGCTTCTCCTTGTCGAAAAACATCTCCTCGCGGCTGCGGCCGGTGAGGTTGTAAAGGCTGGTCAGCTCGATGGCGTCCACCGGGCAGGCCTCCTCGCACATGCCGCAATAGATGCAGCGCAGCTCGTCGATGACGAAGCTCTCCGGGTACTTGTCCCGATCCGGCCAGGGGCTTTCGGCCGCCACGATGTCGATGCAATGGGCCGGGCAGGCCGTGGCGCAGAGGAAGCAAGCCACGCACTTGACCCGGCCTTGCTCGTCCCGGTTGAGCCGATGCACGCCGCGGTAAATGAGCCGGTTGCCAATCGGCGGCTCCACCTCGGGGTATTCCTGGGTCACCTTGGGCGAAAACAGGTGGCGCACCGTGGTGGTGATCCCTTGGGCCACCAGCGGCAGGTACATGCGTCCGGAGAGTCCCAGCCGGGGGGACTCCACCCAGCGAATGGCCTTGTCGTCCGGTTTCATGGCAAGCGTGCCTTGTGATGCAAGCGGGAGGATTTCAGCAGGTTCCCAGTGCGTTTCAAGCGGCCGGGGTTTCCACGCGACGCATGGAGAACTCATCGGGGCCGTGCCGGGCCTGGCTGCGGGTTCCCACCGGGCTCAACGCGGCCCAAAGCCCCACGGTGCCCAGGGCCAAGGCCCACATCACGCCCACGGTGGCCCAGGGGTGCTCCTGCAAGGCTCGGGGCCAGAACTCCATCAGCACGGCCGTGGCTACCAGGTTCACCAGTCCCAGGGGGACCATCACCTTCCAGGCCAGGTTCATCAGTTGATCGAAGCGGAACCGGGGCCAGCTCCAGCGGATGACCATGAAGCCCAACACCACCAGCATCACCTTGGCCCAAAACACCACGATCCGCAGCACGGCCTGGCCCCAGGTCACTTCCGCCCCGGGGGGAGTAAGCCCCCAGAAGTGCCAGCCGCCCAGGTACAG
>JALSGI010000949.1 GCA_026982835.1 Planctomycetota bacterium
GCCAGCACGCTAAACACGTACGGAGCGTAAGCTCGCGGAGGAGCCCAAGAGCCCCCCGCGTAAGCGGGGGGAGAAACAGTATCGGCTTGCGGCTTGCGCCGTGCGCTTTTGCGTTGGAGCTTCCGCTCCGGAGCAAGAATAAGCGTTAATCTCGCAACGGCGAGCCGCCAGCTTTAGCCGGCGGTTGTGAGACAACAGCCGTAATCGGAATCAACCGCGTGCTGACGAACGCGGCTCGCTGCACGAGCATCGACTCGTTTTTGCTTGGAAACGCTCCGTCTTATGCCAGCACGCTAAACACGTACGGAGCGTAAGCTCGCGGAGGAGCCCAAGAGCCCCCCGCGTAAGCGGGGGGAGAGAAGGAATCGGCTTGCGGCTTGCGCGGTGCGCTTTTGCGTTGGAGCTTCCGCTCCGGAGCAAGAATAAGCGTTAATCTCGCAACGGCGAGCCGCCAGCTTTAGCTGGCGGAGGAGAATAACCAAAAGCGCTTATTCGGCTCTCCCCGGGCTGAAGCCCGGGGCTCGCCGAAGTCACAATAAGCGCCGACTCACACACCAAACGGCGAGCGCCAGCTTTAGCCGGCGGTTGTGAGACAACAGCCGTAATCGGAATCAACCGCGTGCTGACGCACGCGGCTCGCCAGCATGTAAACACACCAAACGGCGAGCCGCCGGCGTAAGCCGGCGGTTGGCACGCACCAACGACCACTTGAAAAACCGCGTGCTGACGAACGCGGCGCGCCGCTAACGCCTGGGCAAACTTTGACGGTGGTGCGGGAAATCCCGTGGCGGCGCAGCAGGGTGGCCGAAGAAAAAACGGGGCCGTCCTTGCCCGGTTGACGAGGGAGCCAACAACGATGTGGTTGCTACTGTGCGTGCTGCTGGGGGCGCCTCAAGAACAATCGCTGTACTGCTCCGCCTGTGATCAGGACATCCCTCACTGGCTGCGCCGGCCGGTGAAGCACTGGTACCGCTACCGCATGGGCTGCGGTTCGGCCTGCCGGCACTGCCAGAGCACGCACCGGGACTGGCTGGCTCCAGAGTACGACTACCACAACCGACACGATTACCCCTGGTTCTCGTTGCGGCGCACGGTGGCCGATCCGCCGGAGGAGCTCTGGCCGCTGGAGCCGCAGGTGGTGGTGCCGGGCAAGAGTGACTCCCCTGGGAAGAAAAAACACACGCCGGTGCTGGGACCTTCCCCCTGGGGTCCGTGGGCGCCGCCGTTTCTCTACGATCCCCAGGTGCAGGTGCGATATTGAGCCGGCGGGGGGCAACCGGCCGGCTGCGCCCTGGACGTGGAACAAAGGGGGCCGCCTGGGCGGCGACTCACCGGGGCTTTGCTTCAGGCGGCGGGGGGAGTTCTTCCACCGGAGGTGGCACAGGACCCGAGGGCGGCTGCTTGCCGCGTTGCGGCTCCTCCGGCCCGGCGGGGAGCACCAACTGCACGCGACCTTTGATCCGAAGCGCGCCGTGTTGCAGCAGTAGTTCGGCTTGCAGGTCCTTGAGCCAGTTCAGCGGAGCAAAGTAGTAGCCTTGCTGGGGAATGGCCGGAGCATCCAGGGCGGTGCTGGCCCAGCGGGGCTGGGGGCCCTGGTTCAGCCGATACTCTCCCCCCAGGGGGCAGACCAGCTCGGCTTGTAACAACCTTCGGGCCACTTGGGGAGCTTGTTCCGGGGGCACCTGCAGTTGTTCAATCAGGCGATTCAGGAAGTGGGCGTTGCCCTGGCTGGTGCGCCGCAGTTGCATGTAGGCCAGGGAGTCGATGAATCGGGCGGCGTTGGTTTCGGCCAGGTCGCCGATGTGGAGTCGCACCTGGGCCGGCTCGGGGGCCGGTTCCATCACCACCAGCGGCGGCACGCGCAGCAGCACCTGGGGATGGAACGAAAAGTAAGTGTAAGAGCCTTGCTGCCGCCGCCACACGCCCCCGGGACCAAGAGCCAGCCCTTGCGGGTTGGGCGGGCCGAACTGCCGGGAATCCACCCAATCTTGCAACCCCGCCCCGTTGGCCGTGGAACCCACATAGCCGACCAGGAACCGCGGCCCTCCGAACACCAGCTCCAGCAACAGGCCCAGCATTGTGCGGTGACGCTGCCCCAGGGCGTTCAACTCCCGGGGCACGGGGGCCACATCGCGCAGGCCGGCAAAGAGATGATCCCCACGGGTGTTCACCTCCAGGGAGATCAAATCCCCGGGCACAGGCCGCAGCCGCTGGCGGTCGGGGGGGTCCAATCGGGCCAGGAAGCCCTGGGTGTGGGTGAAGGGGGAGAGCCACACTTCCAGTTCGATCTGCTGGGCTCTGCCGTTCCGGTCCCCCCGGCGGCGCAGCGCCACCGAAACCGGGTCCATCCGCCCCCATTGATTGCGATACTGGCTCAAAAACTGCCGGTAGCGGGCGGCTTCTTCGGCGGTGGCGTCCTGGGCCGGAAGATCGGCAATCGGCACCAGGAAACCCAGGGCACCGCGGCGGTCGTTGGTGGCCGTGCCGTCCGGGAACAGCACGGTGCGGCTCCCATCGGGCAGGGGACCGAAGTGCGGGGGCAAAAGTCCGGCCTGGGAAAGTTTTTCCAGCGTGGGCTGCTTCATCCCCTCGGCTCGCCCGGCCAGGTAAGCCAGTTGGGCCAGGTGCAACGCGGCCACGGCCTGCTGGCGGCGATACCACTCAATACGATAGGCCGGCGAAGCCAGGTGCTCGAAAAACCGGTCCGAAACGTGCACGAACACCGTGTCCTGCCGCTTGAACGGCAGGTGCCGTCGGGCCAGGCGGAAAGAGGGGCACTGGGCCAGCGACCCCTTGCCCGCGGCGGCTTCCAGGAACCGTCGGGCCAGCCAGCGGGAGTTGGTCACCAGGTGCACGTCGTCCTTAACCACGTAGAAGGAGCGGAGGCGCCCATCCGGCGTGGCAAGCAGCGACACCGGATGGCCGGCGATGCGCAGCTTTTGCTCCCGGGCTTTCGGAAACCGCTTGCGCCACTGGGCTCGCTGCCGGTTGAGCTCGGCGGAAAACAAGAACGAGTTGCGCACCTGGAACATCAGCCCCATCCCCCCCCCTTGCACCAGCATCCCGTCGGTGGCCACCATGGCCACGTCGGAGACGACCAAGGGGCCGAACACCTGGCCCAGGGGTCCGTATTGCAGGGCCAGTTGTTGCTGGATTTTTTCGTCCAGGTGGTAGGCCACGCCGCGGCCGGCCAGCAGATTTCGCACGTCTCCGCCGGTCCGCTCCAACAGGTTTCGCAGCCAGAGGAAGTTCTCAAAGCTGCCGCAGCGGATGTAAACGCATTCCTGGGGGACGTAACGGGCCAGGGGCTCGACCTCCACCTTGGGGAGCCGTTCGGGCTGGAAGGGGCTTGGCTCAAACGGGGGCAGGGGGCCCCGGGTCGCGGGGGCCCCGGGACGGGCAAACATCCGCCGCTGGAACTCCAGTTGCAACTGCTCGGTGTCGGTGAGCGGGCCAAGCAGATCCTCCACCGCCGGCAGCGCCGGGTTCCGTAAAGCTCGCTCCCCCGGACCCCCCGGCGGAAGCCCCAGCCGGCGGGCAAGCATCAGCTCCAGGTAGTGATCCACCAGAGGGGGGTAGTTTTTGTTGCGGGGCTGCAGGGCTCGGGCCACGGGCCGGGCGTGCCACAGTTGCCACCACTGGGCGGCCAGCCGGCGGTGGTCCCCCGGGCGGGGCACCACCCGGACCCGGATCGGTCCCGGGGCGTGGATCACCGCCTCGAAGGGCTCCCCGCCACGAAATAAAAACGCCACCGTGGCTCGCCGGGCGCGAATGCCTAGTGCCCTGCGCAACGCATCCCGAACCGGACCGTTTCCCCAGGCCGGATACAGCACTTTGCCCGGCTGGGAGGGAAGGACCAGCTCCCCGGGCCGGGGGCCGCCGCGGCGGAAAAACTCCAAGTGAACCACGGCCACGCCCAACTCCCCATCGGTCACCGCTTCCACCTGGAGGCTGCGGACTTGGGCCGGGAGCACTCCGGGCAGACTCCAAGATACAGCCAGGAACACCATCGCCTGCCGAAGGCCCCACCGCCCGGCTGCGCGTTGCTGCCACATGGTCTGGATTCCATCCAAAGGAGTCACCTGGAATGCCCCCCTGCCACCTGGAAGCGGGGAAAACGGCACGATTGTGTCAAGTGTAGCAATTCTGCGCTCCCACGAGTACAGGCCGCCCCATTTTCCGGCAAGCGACAGATTTTTCCGCTGGGGCGATTTCCTCCCCCAGGGAGCGTCTCCGGGGCTCTTTCAAAAGCTAGGTTTTCAGTGGCGGGAAGTCTGCGTTTTTTCTCCCTGGCTGCCGCCAGGGCCATCCCCCGGGTACGTGTTTAGCGTGCCAGCACAAAACGGAGTGTTTCCAGAGCAATAAGAGTCGATTTTTGTCCGGCGAGCCCCGGGCTTTAGCCCGGGGAGAGCCGAAGGAACCCCTGTGTGTTGACCTTCTCCGCCAGCTGAAGCTGGGTACGTGTTTAGTCAGCTAGCATAGGAACGCCAGATGTGGTGCTTCCGCACCCGGCAAGAACAAAACGCGTTTGTGGAAAACAACGCGGAAAGTGGACCTCCGGCTCACCAGGAGGTTCGCCCTCCCAAGGAGCTCCCGCTCCGATGCAAGAACAAGCGTCGATTGGTGCGACTGGGAGGGCGAGGCTCCCGCCGAGCCGCTGGAGTGGAAAAGAGTGTTGGTTTTGTTGGGCGCTTTCTCACAAGGGAGCTCCTCCAGCACAAACACAAATCATTGATAGCCCGCTAAACACGTACGAAGCTGGCGGCTCGCCGGTTGTAAGAATAAACGCTTCTTTCCGCCTCGTGTGGAAGCGTCGAACCAACAGTGTGCTAGCTGACTAAACACGTACATCCCCCGGAGAAGCGATCGTGAGCCTGTACTGGATCATCGTGGCCGTAGTGAACCTGCTGCTGGGCGTGGCGGCCGGGCATTACCTGGGCCACTGGCTCCGTGCCGGGGAGCCCATGCCACGGTTCCCGCGCAGGAAGGCCGGTTCCCTCCCAAGCCCCTCTTTCCCGCCGGACAAAGGCACCTCCTCCCCCGAGGCGGAACCGGCTGGGCAGCAGAAAACGATCCTGGAGACGCCCTCGGAAACCACCAACACCGCTTCCACTCCCCCGGAAGTAGCCCCGGCGGAAAAACCCGCCGATGGCTCGCAAGACCTCCTGCCGGAGATGGCCCAGCAGTTCCAAGCCGCCTCTTCCCCCGAGGCGCTGATCCTCTGCGCCGCAGACGTTCTGGAGGCCCACTCCCGCAACTACCTCCAGGGGCTGGCCCAGCTGGACTCCCGCACACGACAACTGCAGCAGCAATTCGAGCCGGGAGATTTTGAGCAGGTGCTGAGCCAACTGGAACAGTTGAGCAACCAGTGGCTCGCCGCGCAGCAGACCGCCCTGGACCAGATGACCTCGCACGCGGCAGCAAAGGGAGTGCAGGAAATCGACCAACTGGAACACCTGCTGCTGGAGCAAACCGCTCAGATTGAAACGACCATGAACAACTTGCGCATGGCTCTTGCGGCGGAAGAGGTCGGCGGGGCCGCCGCGCGGCTGCTCCACGAGATCAAGGCCCTGGTGGGCCGCATGCACCAGTTGCAGGAGCAGACCCTCCAGGTGGCGGCCAAGGTGTTCGATCCGCAACGGGGCTCCGGCCCCGAGGACCAACTGCGGCAGGACGGGTTCACGGGGTTGCCTTCCCGGCTGGGGATCGCTGCCCTGGTGGACCAGTGGCGGGTGGAAGACCCCCACCGCATGCGCCAGGCAAGCGTGGTGCTGGTGGGCGTGGACCAGATGAACCAGTGGAACGAGCAGTTGGGCGTGGAGGTGGGCGACTGGCTGCTGAAGTGCCTGGCCCAGGCCCTGCCCCAGGCGATCCGCCAGAACCGCGGGTTCGACCGGGTGGGGTACTACGGGGGCGACCGGTTTTTGGTCTTTTTGGGCGATGCCAGCCCGCACAACGCCTCGGTGGTAGCCGAGCGGATCCGGCAATCGGTGGAAGGAGGGCAGTTTGTGGGTCGGGGGGACCAGGTGCCGCTTCGCGTCTCCTGCGGCGTGGTGGAGTGCCTGCCGGGGGATAGTTTCCAGGCCACATGTACCCGGGCCGAACAGACGCTCCAACATGCCAAAGACCACGGTCGCAACTGCACCGCCGTCCACGACGGGACCCAGGCCAGTGTGATCCAGGCCCCTCCGTTGAAGATCGTCCCCTGGAGTTTCGAGTTTTCCCAAGTTCCGCAGCCCGTGCCGTCCGCGTGAGCATGCAGTTGGCCCGCCCCTGTTGGGGCTCGCCACACCTAGCGATTTCGCGGAACACCACGTGGTTTTATTTAGCAGCCCGTTGAAGAATGTTCCTCGATACGGAATCGCGTCACAGGACTAGACGTATTTTCTGAAAAAAAGCGGCTCGGCAGGAGCCTCGCCCTCCCAAACTTGCGTTTTTCAACGGGCTGTTGGGACTTACCAGCCGCTGGGCAGTCCCCAGCAGCCGGGGGTGACCAGTTCCACGGAATTGCCGGCCGGGTCGCGGAAGTAAAGGGAGGTGCCGCCGCGGGGCCAGTGGACTTCCTGCTCGATCTTCACCCCGCAGGCGCTCAAGTGGCGCCGCCACGCTGGAAGGGTTTCCTCACCGATGGCCAGGGCAAAGTGCGAAGGGCCGCGAGCCCCGTGGGGGGGCAAGTTCCCGCCGGACGCTTGGGTCGCCTCCGGGTGAAACACCAGGAGCATCCCCCCTTGGCCCACGCGAAAGAAAACATGCCGCCCGGGTTCCCGATCTACCACCGAAAGCCCCAGCACCCGGCGGTAAAATGCTTCGGCCGCCTCCAGATCTTCCACATAAACACCCAGCTCCAGCAGGTGCGACAACGGCGGCGCACTGCCCGGCCCGGTAGAGTCGCTCATGGCTGGCTCCGAAGCACGAGGGACCCTGCCGTCCTCCGGGAGCTTTAGCTCCCAGCTGGCTGTCCTCCGCCAGCTGAAGCTGGCGGCTCGCTGAGTCGGACAAGAATCGACGTTTGCTCTTGCATCCGGCTCTCCCCGGGCCTGGAGCCCGGGGAGAGCCGAACAAACGCATTGCTCTGTTTTCCTCCGCCGACTAAAGTCGGGTACGTGTTTAGCCAGCTAGCAGCCAGAGGATCGACGCCGCAGGCGTCGCAGCTTTGTAGCCTCACGGTCGTCAGACCCCCGGAAGACAGTGTTTTTCCGTTTTTCCTTGTCCTTGAGCATCCCGAAGGGATGCCAGAGGGAGGACCGCTGGCTGTTTCTGGCACCCCTGGCGGGGTGCTGGGTGTGGTCATGGCCGTGCTTTCCGGTGGTCTCCGCTTCGCTACGACCACCGGCTACAAGGCTGGCAAGCCTTCGGCTTGCTTTTGATCTGGGAATGCTCCGTCTTGTGCTGGCACGCTAAACACGTACAAAGTCGGCGGCTCG
>JALSGI010000950.1 GCA_026982835.1 Planctomycetota bacterium
TGCGTAACCCCCAGCCAGAACGCCATCCGCGTCACCGGTTCGCTCAGCCAGGTGCCACGCCCCGCCACGAGCGCCGACCACTCCACCCACACCAACAGCACTAACAGCCCTCCACCCCGGTGCCGGCTGCGCACCGCCAAGCCCACCGCTACGGCTGCCAGCAGCAAGGACGCCCATGCTCGACCCTGATCCCACCCAGGCGCACCTACCGCAGGGACCAACACCAGGTGCGCGAGGAGCCCTATCAAAAAACCGAACACCGTGAACGGCCAGTCCCACATTTGCCGGTACCATATGGCCGCTACGCCCCAACCCAGCGCAGCCACCGCAGCTGCTGCCCACCGCCGATAGGACTCAAACACGACACCGCGCACGAACTGCACGGCAGGTACCGTCTCGGCTCCGCTTCCCCAGCCGCCGCCCAGCTTGGCCAAGTAGGCCCCACCGGGTACACCCCCCAACGTGGGCCAAACGAACGCTCCGTACGCAGCAACTGCTAACAGAGCGAGGCCAACCAGGCGGCGCAGCCGCGCTTCGGCCAACTCCGTAGCCGCTCGGGCCCACCAGCCTACTGCGGCCAAGCCGGCTGCAACCAGGAAGCTGATGCTTAGCAGACGGGCCTCTTGAGCCGCCAAAACGTTGGCGGCCGCTCCGGAAACCGCGGTCACGGCCCCTAACCCGACGCTCGCCGTCACCGCAACCACGAAATCCCATTCCGCCAACACCCTTGATCCCACGGCCAAGCACCAAAGCCCAACGCCCGCAGCCACCGCGGCTATCATCAGCAGCCCCCCTGCTTGTTCTCTGGGCTGCATGCTGCTCGGCGCGAGTATGCCGCAGGCAACAGCAGCAAGGCTTAGCAGGCCGTAGCATCCCATCACCGTCAGCGGCAGCCGGTACAGTGCCGCAACCCGTACGCTATGTCGAGCCAACACGGCTCGGACTCGGATCGCCCAGCTTACCCAGGACAACGTACCGAACAGAAGCGACAGCCACACGACGTAGGCGCTTTGGGCGGCAAAAGAGAG
>JALSGI010000951.1 GCA_026982835.1 Planctomycetota bacterium
CGATCCCCGCACCCTGGTGACCCGCGTGCGGTACATCGAGCCGCAAAGCGATTTCCACCGCCTGGCCCGGTTCCTGGAAACCCACGTGAACGAATAGCCCCGGGGGGCCAAGCGGGGGGAGGAAAGCGAAAAGCGGGGGTTGACCGGGGTGGGGGGAAGTGGTATGCTTTAGCAGAAATTGAGAATCAGTATCAACTTCCTTCCCCGGTGCTCCCTGCCATGAGTGCGGAAACCCTCCTTGCCGTGCTTCCCGCCCAGCAGCCCACCGAACGGCTGTCCCTGGTGATGATCCACCCTGAAAGCGGCCCTCCTCTTCTTGTCCTGCGTCAGGAGAGCTGGTGCAACAATCTGGGCTGGTGCGTGCAAAAGACCATCGAGATGACCCCCCAGCAGGTGGGGGCGCTGCGTGCCGCACTGGGCCAGGTGCCTACCCGACCCCAAACCGTGGCCCGAATGCTGGGTGCCTGGAAGGAAGAGCCACTGCCGGCCACGATCCCCTTCCCGGGACAGCAACGCCAAGCCGAAACCGCTTGATCGCAAAGAGTTGTGAAAATTTTTCTCCCCCGGCAAGCTTCTGGGTCGCCGGGACTGTTTAGCGTGCCAGCACAAGACCAAGCGTTTCCAGAGCAAAAACGGTCGATGCTTGTCCGACCAGCCGCGTGCGTGAGCATGCGGTTGTTTGGTGCCGCTGACGCTGGTTCTTGCAGCCGCGAGCCGTGGACGCAAGCCCACGGAGAGCACGGCAATCATGCGCCGCTTTCTTATCAGCCCGTTGAAAAACACAAGTTTGGGAGGGCGAGGTCACGGCCGAGCCGCTTTTTTCAGGATGTGCAGGGAATCTTATAACGCGTTTTCATTTCAAATGGACTTTTTCAACGGGCTGCTATCGTCTCCGGGAGCTTACGCTTCCGGCTCGCTGGTTGGTATTTGAGTCGGCGCTAATTGTGACATCGGCGAGCCCGGGCTTTAGCCCGGGGAGAGCCGAATAGGTGCTTTTGGTTTTCTCCTCCGCCCGCTGAAGCTGGCG
>JALSGI010000952.1 GCA_026982835.1 Planctomycetota bacterium
AAGCCCCAGGCTGATGAGTCCCAGGTGCAGCGGCCCGGCCAGGTCGGAAAAGAACCGGCCGCGCACTTCCCACCCTTTTTGTTCCCAGCGGGAGCCCACACCTCGCAGCACCACGGCGGCCAGCTTGCCCAACACCACCCCGGCCAGGATGCAGCCGGCCAGGATGGCCCATTCCAGGTAGGTGTTCTCCCGCCACAGCGAGGAAAGCTCCAGGCGTTGCCAGAAGGATTGCGCGTTTTCCTGGAAGGTGTGGCGCGGGGCAGGTTGTTCGGCCTGTTGCTGCTGTGCGTCCGCCGCGTCGCCAGCCCCGGGCATGCCCGGCAGTTGGGCCAAAAGCGGCGCAGCGTACCCCAAGCACAACCAACCGGCCAAGGCAAGACGCAGTCCCGCTTTAAGTGCGGGAGCCAAGTGCGACGCATGCACGGGCGATCCTGCCTTTGCGGTTCGCTCCATCGCCTCAGTCCCTCCGTGCAGGAAAAGAGTCGGTGAAAAGAGTCCGTTCCCGGGTCCCTTGTTTTCCCGGGAGAGGCCAGTCCGCAAATCCTACGGTCCGGTCCGCCGAATCGACACCCGCTGCGGCGGCCAGTCCAGCGCCTTGGCCACCTGCTCAATGTAGCTCCAATCCCCCGCTGCGGGCGAGATCAATTGCACCCGGCCCACCCGCTCGGCGGCCAGCATAACGGCCTGGGGCACATCCAGTACCCGCAGCACGTTCAAAAGATAAGGACCGTGCGTGTGCGATGCCGGTAGCCGGGTAAGCTCCAGGCTGCTGATGCGCTTGCCGGAGTACATCACCGCCGCGTAAAGGGCCATGCCCGCCTCCTGCCCCCGGCCGGCCAGCACCAGGTGCCAGTCTTCGGCCAGTTTCACGCCGCAGGAAGCCAGCAGCTTTTGCCCCTGAGGGCTTTCCAGCACCCGCACCGCTTGCAGCACGTCCCAGGTGCGCATGCCGTCCCAGGTCTGCCCCAGCAGGTAGAACCGCCGCAGAATCTGGATGTGGTGCCGCTCTTTGGGATTCCAGGCCGTGGGGCCCACGCCGCGCGGGATCACGAACGCCGTGGGACCCTGCTTGGCAAACCACCGCTGGAGAGCCTTCCAGGGGGCCTGGTTGGGCCGCGCGGGAGCGAAAACGAACTGGGCCAGGCGACCTTGCAAGGCTTCCCATTCCTCGGGGCCAACCACCTCCAGGCGCAGCCGCGAGATTTTCTGCCTTGCAGGCAAAAACAAAACTACCGGGATCCCCTCCGGCCCATACTCCAAACCCACCACGTGGATGCCACCCTGGGTGTTGTTTACATTGACGCGCACGCTGAGCTTCTGCTGCCTGGGCCAACCGCGGAAGGTTTTTTCTTTCAACTGGGCAATCCACTTCTGGCACATCTGCTCCCAGTGCTTGCGGTCCTTGGGCACCTGGGGCTTAGGACGCCGGATGAACAGCTCGTCCACGCGGGTGTTGATCTGGTCCGAAGGGAGCTCTTTGAAAACTTTAAGCTCCTCGGGAGCAAACAGTTTTTCGGCCACCTGGGGTACGGGGCGGGGGTCGTTTTTCAGGTGGCGGTTGAACCAGCGGAAGGCGGCCACTTGCAGCTCCTGGATGTCGCGGTGCGGCCCTTCGGAAATCTGCAACCCCACCCGGTCCAGCGCCCCCAGCAGCGTATAGACGCGCCGCACGCTGGTGTACACGTTCACCACGCCCCGCAGGGGGAAGATGCCGTCCTTGTCCGTGTTGGCGATCAGAAGCGGCCGCGGGGCCGCAAGCGCCGCCACCTGCGGATAGTCCCAGCGGTAGGTGTTCACCAGGAACATGCAATCACAGTGCCCCTCCACGGTGCCGTGCACCACGTGGTCTTCCAGGTCGGTGATGCCGGCCACGGGCACGGCCACCTGGATGCGCGGGTCGATGGCCGTGATCCACCAACTGTAGGCCCCGCCGCCGCTGCGGCCGGTTACGCCCAGGCGTTTGGGGTCCACCTCGGGTCGGCTTTGCAGGTAATCCAGCGCGCGGACGCAGTTCCAGGCTTCCACGCCCGCGGGCGTGTAGCCCAAGGAAAGCCACCACCAGCGGTAGCGCCATTTGTTGCCCTGGCGCACGCCGTAGGTGCCGTGGTGGATGCCTTCGATCTCGCCCAGTTGCAGCGTGTCGATGATCAGGCACACGTAGCCGTTGCGGGCAAACCAGATTGGGTGGTGCTGGTAGTTGACCTTGTTGCCGTAGCTGATGCCGTTTTTCTTCACCCGAGCATGCCCGCACACGTAGAGAATGGCCGGGAAAGGCCCCTTACCCTTGGGCACGTAGAGGTTGCCCGTCACATACAGCCCCGGCATGGACTGAAAGTGCAGCTTCTCCACGGTGAAGTCGTCGTGCTGGATTTTTCCGGTCACCGTGGCCCGAAGCGGCGTGCGGGGCGGCAGGGGCCACAGCCCCAGCATGTCGAGCAACTGGCGGCGGTACTTTTCCCGCAGCCGGGGCCAGTCCTTGGCTTGCTGCACCTGTTGCAGGCACTCTTGGGCCAGTCGCTGGGTCTCCCGGCGGAAGTATTCCCGGATCATCTGCTCGCCGGGATACTGCTGGGCCGGGACCGCAAGCGGAGCGACCAACACCACAAGCCAGGCCAAAGCGATGGTTCGCATGAGAGGACTCCTGTTGGGCTTTTGGTTGTGTAAATGGACGTTTGCTCTTGGCTCACAGCGGAAGCTCCGGCGAGCCCCCGGCTTTAGCCGGGGGAGAGCCGGATAAGTGCATTGCGCTGTTTTTCTCCGCTGGCTGAAGCCAGCGGCTCGCCGGTTGCAAGATTAACACTTGTTCTTGCATCGGAGCGGAAGCTCCCCGGGAGGGCGAGCCTCCTGGCGAGCCGCGGTTTCACACAAGCGCTTCGTCCCTTTTGCGGCGCTTGTTCCTGCACAGGTGCGGAAGCACCACCGCAAGACCCACGACTCAAGACCCACGACTCCGCAAGCCGACTATGGCCGCCTACGGTTGCGGCAATTTCACCACTTGCAGCCCATCCACCACCACGTAGCCGTCGGTCCCTGCGGTCAGCACCACTACGGCCACCGCCTGGCCTTTTTTCAGCGGCAGGCGCAGCAGGGGCTCAAACACGCCGTGATGTTGTGCTTTTTTCCGCTGATTCACGTGCACGCGACGCCTTAGCCCGTCGGTGCGTATTTCCACCGGCACCCGGCTGGCCCGGTTGGAATGGGCCGAGTAGCCCAATCGCAGTTCGTAATACCCGTCCTCGGGCACCACCAGCATGAAGCGGGCCGACTTGCTCCCCTTGCCTTCGTTCCGGTCGTGCCGATAGCCGCCGCCCAGGTAAGGGGGAACCGAGCCACTGTAGCCCCACGTTCCTTGGAACTGGGCCCGAACATCGTCCAGCACGATCCCCGGCAACTGCGAGGGCACAAGCAGCTTGCTTCCCGGCGGACCTTCCCAGCGCAGCAGCTGTCCATCTTTCTCTAGCTGCCGGCGCAGTTCCTCGTAGGGCAAGTCCTGCACGGCCAGTTGCTTTTCGGCGGCCAGCACCGCGGCCGTGGCGGCCGACTGGCCCAGGATCATGAACACCGGCTCCATGCGGATCGACCCATAGGCAATGTGCGAAGCGGAAACGCAAACCGGCACCAGCAAGTTGGTACACTCGCCCCGGCGGGGCACGATGCTGCGGTAGCTGATCCCGTAAGGGGCAAAGCCATGGATTTGCACGTCGCCTTCGTTCTGCACGGTGCCTTGGGGGGTGATGTAGCGCTGCACGTTGTGCGAGTCCATACCGTAGGAGGCCAGGCCCACGCTGTCTTTGACCGTGCGGGTGCCGAAGCAGTTGTGCTCGGTCATCACGTAATCGGAAACCATCCGCCGGGCCTCGCGGATGTAAAGCTGCGGGCTCCAGCCGCCGTGCTCGCGGAACTCGTCCCGGCACAACCCCCAGCGCTGGCAGTAGTCGCGCACCTTCTTGGGCACGCGGGGATGGTTGGCCAGGGTCCACATCAGCCCCATCTGGTAACGCAGGTGGCGGCGGACGATCTTTTCCCGCGTGGCGTAATCGGCCTCAGGGTAGTCGTAGTTGGCCCCGATGTAGTCGGTGGAAAAGGCCCCGTTGTTGTTCGTGTCGGTCTTGCGGTTGGGCACAAGCAGCACGCTTAAAGGGAGGCGGTGGTCGCCGGCCTCGAAGTTGCGCAGCAGCAGCTCGTACTGCAGCGGGTCGTAGTCGGCCGGTTTGGGCCACGGGCGGCGGTTCTGGGGCACGTCGGTCATGCACATGCGGAAGCAATAGGCCTGCACCCGGCGGTCCCCCTGTCCCTCCTCGCCGGGCGGGTCGCCGTGCACCCCCGGCAGCAAGCCGCTGCGGGGATCGCCTGGCACCCGGTAAGGACTCACCGGCACCAGGAAGCGGTGATTCTTGACGTTTTGCAGCTTTTGCACGCCGTTGTAGGTTTCGCCGTACTGGGAGTTGGGCTCCCGGCCCACGGTGTAGCTCACCCCGGCGGCGGCCATCAAATCGCCTTCGTAGGTGGCGTCGATGAACATGCGGGCGCGGAACACCAGGCCGCTTTCCATCTTGATCGATTCGATCCGCTTGTCCCGCATCACCACGCCGTGTTCGCGGTCCAGCCGCTGCCGCACGAGCACCGGCACCCCTGCCTCGCGGAGCATCTGCTCGAAGACGGCCGAGGCCACGTGCGGCTCGAAGGTCCAGGCGGCCTGCTCGTCGGGGCGGTGGCCTCGCCCCTGGAACTCCTCGCGGCGTTCCCACCGCCAGGCCTCTTTGCGCTGGTACCATTTCCAGATGCGGTGGTAGAACTCGCGGGCCATGCCGCCGATGGCCTGGCGGCGCCCGGTGTCGGTGTAGCCCAGCCCACCGGTGGTCAGCCCGCCCAGGTGTCCCGAGGGCTCGATCAACACCACGGTCCTGCCCATCCGCCGCACCTGCACGGCGGCGACGATCCCGGAGGAAGTGCCACCATAGACCACCACGTCCACCCGGCGGGGCGCTTCGTGGGGGGAGACGACCTGGGCCGGAAGCTCTCCACCGGCAAACCACACGGCAGCAGCAAGCAGCAAGGAAAAAGTGCGGAACATGGCAAGAATCCTCAAGCGGTTTGGCAGGTGTGCGGTGGTGATTTGGGGTACGCAGTTGGTTTTTCGGCGAGCCGCGTGCGTAAGCACGCGGTTGGCTCTGCCGATGAGGTTTGTTCTTGCAGCCGCAAGCCGTGGGCGTCAGCCCACGGAGAGCATGACCACCGTGCGCCGTTTTCTTGTTCATTCTCCGGGAGCTGACGTCCCGGCTCGCTGTTGGCCGTCTTTCTTGCACCGGAGCGGAAGCTCCGCGTGGCTGCGGCCCTGCCGCCTCCGGGAGCTCGTGCTCCCGGCTGGCCATTCTCCGCCGACTGACGGCGCGCGGCTGGCCGTTCTCCGCCGGCTGAAGCCGGCGGCTCGCTGTTGTTTGCAAGAAGAAACGCTTGTTCTTGCTTTGGAGTGGCAGCTCCGGCGCAGGCCGCACGGCACAAGCCGCACGCCGGCGCGTGCTAGCAGCTAGTCTGCCTGGGCAAAGCTAGCAATGCAACTGTTTGGTGGCTTCCGTGGCGTACCGTGGCATTGACCCCTGCCGGGCAAGCTCTTATGGTCCGCAAACCTATCCGGCGGGGGCGACTTCTGCCGGAGAGGAAAGTTCGTTTCGCCAAGGAAGGCCGGCGGTGATCGGAGAACAACAAGCGCAAGTGTCCCCACATCGGCTCTCCCGGCGGCGCCTGCTGGGAGCCCTCGCCGCAGCGCTGTTGCCGTGGGCTGCGGGGTGCACCGGCACGGTGCTGGAGCGGCAGTCGAGCCGGAAGCTCTTTACCGCCGCGCGGATGAGCCCTGATGCGGTGGGGCTGGACATCTTTTTCATCCCCATCCCGGCCAGCAACGACGAGCTTTACAACGCCGCCTGGCAGGAGGTGGACGAGCAGGTGGTCCCACCGGAGCTTCGGCGGCGGCTGCACGAAAACGGGTTTCGCGTGGGCGTGGTGGGTGTCCAGTTGCCGCGGGTATTGCAGGAGCTTTTGGCTCGCCGGGGACAGCTTTCCGGCCAGGCTGCTTTACAGGTGCAGCAAGGCCCGCAGCCGGTGGACGACGTGCCGCGAGTGACAGTGCGCCACCTGCAACTGCGCCGGGCTCGGCGCAGCGAGCTGGTGGCCTCGGGCGTGTTCGAGCAGTTGCCGGTACTGCTACGGGACCAAGAGGGCGTGCTGGGCGGCACGTACTACCAGTGCCAGGGCGTGTTCGCCCTTCGGTGTTTCCCCCGGCCGGAAGGGCCCGTGACGCTGCAACTGGTGCCCGAGCTGCACTACGGCCAGCCTCGCCAGGTATTCTCCGGCGAGGACGGCTCCTGGCGCGTGGAGACCCGACGCCCCCGGCAACGCTACGATCAACTGGCCGTGGAGGTGGAATTGGAGTTGGGCCAGATGCTGGTGCTGGGAGCGGCGCTGGATCGCCCTGGGACGCTAGGCTATCACTTCTTCGACATGCCCAAGACCATTCCGCCCATGCGGCGGCTGCTGCTGGTGCGGCTGGGCACGTTGCAGCCGGAGCCGCTCTACGCAGAAGGACCCTCACAAGGCTCGGGCCAACCGCAGCCGGCCCCGGCAGCTCCTTGAGCTCCAGCGAGCCGCGTGCGTGAGCACGCGGTTGATACCGTTTGTGGCCATTGTTGCACTAGCCAACCGCCGGCTCACGCCGGCGGCTCGCCACCCCCCAAGCCTCCAAGCCCCCGGTGCGGCAGCACCGCCGCAAGACCCAAGACCCAAGACCCAAGACCTCTGGAGCGGAAGCTCCGACGCAAGCCGCATGGCGCAAGCCGCATGCCGATCCTGTCTCTCCCCGCACTGACGTGCGGGGCTCTGGCTCCTCCCAAGCCCTCAAGCCCCCACGCCTCCAAGCCCTCCCTGAGCTGAAGCTGGTGGCTCGCCGGCTGACGCCCCGGCTTCAGGGAGAGCCCCGGGCGCGGCGCAACAGTTTCTCAAACTGGCTCCAGGGCCGCGCGTTGAGCACATGCCGGGCCTCCAGTCCGGCTCGCCGGGCCTGAAGCACCCCGTAGCGCATTACGTTCAGCCCGTCGGTGCTGTGGGCGTCGGTGGAGATGACGATCAGCACGCCGCGCTGGCGGGCCAGAGCACAGTGCATGTCGTCCAGGTCCAGCCGCAGCGGGTTGGCGTTCAGCTCCAGGAACTTGCCGTGCTCGGCCGCCGCGTCGATCACCCGTTCGACATCTACCGCGTAGCGTTCCCGGCGTCCCAGGAGCCGTCCGGTGGGATGCCCGATGGCACAGACGGCCGGGTGGGCCAGGGCATCGACGATGCGGCCGGTGATGCGGTCCTGGGGCTGGTTCTGGCCGTAGTGGACGCTGGCCACGACCCAATCGGCTTGGGCCAGCGTCTG
>JALSGI010000953.1 GCA_026982835.1 Planctomycetota bacterium
CCGGCGGCCCCAGGATGCGGCGGACTGCTGCTGCACCGGCTGCTGCATCCCTGCTGCCGACCACCGGGAGACTGCTGCCAGCTGGGCTGCGGGGAGATTTACTGGGGCGACCATACGGTGGACGTGGGCCCCGACCCCTGCTGCCACGACGCCCCCCGGTGCCAGCACTGCCGGTAGCAAAAGGCCGCTTGCTTGGGGAGAATCGGCTTGCGCCGTGCGCCGGAGCTTCCGCTCCAGAGGTCTTGGGTCGTGGGTCTTGGGACTATGAGCCCCGCACGTCAGTGCGGGGATAACGGTGAATCGGCTTGCGGCTTGCGGCCTGTGCCTTGCGCCGGAGCTTCCGCTCCGATGCCAGAACAAGTGTTAATCTCGAAGCGGCGAGCCGCGCATCGTCAGCCGGCGGTTGGCGAGCCGCCAGCTTCTTCAGCTGGCAGAGAACGGCGAGCCGGGAGCGTAAGCTCCCGGAGACGATAAGAAAGCGGCGCATGATTGCCGTGCTCTCCGTGGGCTTACGCCCACGGCTCGCAGCTGCAAGAACCAGCGCCAAGACAACCGCGTGCTGACGCACGCGGCTCGCCGGAGAAGCATTGATTCGTTTTTGCTTGGAAACGCTCTGCCTTGTGCTGGCACGCTAAACACGTACAAAGCCGGAGGCTGGCCATTTGCAAGAAAAAACGCTTATTCTCTCCTAGCATGGAAGCGCCAAACCAAGTGATGTGCTAGCTGGCTAAACACGTACCCGGCTTTCGCCGGGGGGAGAGCCAAGAAAAAACGCATGGCGTTCTTCTCCGCCGGCTAAAGCTGGCGACTCGCAGCTGGCCGCTTGGGTGCTAGCACCCTGTCGGCAAGCTGCCCTGGGAGCTGCTGCCAGCGGCGGCTATAATCCCCCCGCCGAAAAGCCCGGCACTTTAGGAGAAGCACGGATGCGCACGCTGGCAGTCCTGAACCAGAAAGGCGGGGTGGGCAAGACCACCACGGCGGTGAATCTCAGTGCCGCCTTGGCCCGGCAGGGGCATCGGGTGTGCCTGGTGGATCTGGACCCCCAGGCCCACGCCTCGCTCCACCTGGCGCAGAAGCTCAGCCCATCGGCCCGGCCCGGCTGCCACATGTATCACGTGTTCGTGGACCAGGTCCCCTTGCCGGAGATTTGCCAGCCGGCCGGCTCGGGGCTGCAGGTGGCCCCGGCTCACATCGACCTGGCCGCCGTCGAGGTGGAGCTGGCCGGGACGGCCGGACGGGAACTGCTGCTGCGGCAGCGGCTCAAGGAGTGCCAGCAGCCGTGGGATTTCGTCATCATGGACTGCCCGCCTTCCTTGGGTATTCTGACGCTCAACGCCCTTTGTGCCGTGCAGGAAGTGATTCTCCCCTTGCAACCGCATTTTCTGGCCTTGCACGGGCTGAGCAAGTTGCTGGAGACGCTGGAAGTGGTGGCCGTGCGCAGCAATCCGCAGTTGCGACTCTCCGGCGTGCTGCTTTGTATGTACGAGAGCAACACGCGGCTGGCCCAGGAAGTGGAACGGGACATTCGGGAGTTTCTCGACTCGTGGCGGGGGCAGAACCGGCCTTGGTCCGATGCGCGGGTGTTCCAGACGCGCATCCGCCGCAACGTGCGGCTGGCCGAGGCGCCCAGTTTCGGCACGTCGATCTTCGACTACGCGCCCAAGTCCCCCGGGGCGACCGACTACGAAGCCCTGGCCGGGGAGTTCTTAGAGCATCTGCCTCCGCCCCCGGAAACGGTGAGCCAGGAGGCGTTCTTGCAAGCAATGCAGCAGCTTTCCGAGCCGGTGCAGTAATGTGGCCAGGAGCCGCTTAGGGGTTCTGCTGCAGGACGTAGATCAACACGCCCACCAGGGCAACGACGGCCAGGGCCAGCACGATACTGCTGAGGATCAACGTCTGCGCGCGGCGACGGCGTTTCTGGATCAGCCGCCGCGTGGCCAGCTCGCCGGAAGTGCTTGAGGAGGTGGAGGGGCTGGCTACCGGAGTGGCCACCGCGGGCGTGGCTACCGGCACGGCCGCAGGAGCCGCCGCCGGGGCTGCTGCAGCCGAGGCCCCCGGGGAGCCAAACACCGCGTCGGCCCGCTGCCACTGCGGCCAGCCCTGGCACCAGACGAGACTATCGGGGGTAACGCGCCCTTGGGCCATCCACTGCTGGAACACCTGGGCGCTGACCGGCCCGTACTGCCCCCCCGAAGGCGGGCGCAAGTACCACTGGGCAGTGGCCGCTGCGGCCAGGGCCGGGTGGAGAGCCCCTCCCCCAGGGGCCCAGTTTCCCGGGGGTTGAGCTGCCACTTGCGGCGGGGGCGACCCGGGCGCTGGTGCCGCCGGGGCAACGCCAGGAGGCCGGCCGGGCGACTGGGGTGGCCCTGGTGCAGCAGGCAGGCTCGGAGGACTCGCCCCTCCAGGGGCTGGAGCAGCAGGGGGCGCAGTCGCAGGAACCGCAGCCGAAGGAGATGCCGCAGCACCCGTTGCGGCAACAGGCCCGGCCGGGGCGGCAGGAACGGGTGCGGAGGTTCCTCCCGGCGGGGCAGCGCCCGGGGGAGAGACTCCTGCGACCGGAGCAGCTGTTGCCGGGGGAGCCGGTGCCGGGGAAGGCGCTGCTCCCGTCGGCTGGCTCCCCGGAGAAGCACCCGCGGACGAAGCAGCAGGGGCCGAAGGCGGCGCGGCGGTGGCCGTGGGAACAGCCGGGGGATTCGCCGAAGGGGTATCCGCCGCGGGGATGTCGAACCGGGCCTGGCAGTGCGGGCAGATGCCCCGCTTGCCGGCCAGGTGGGCCTTGACGTTCAGCTTGTGCCCGTTGGGACAAACAACGCGAATTCCCATTTTCTTTCCCTCAAAGTGCCGGAAACGGCGATGCCCGTTGCGTGTGGCAGCTATCTTTACATCGCTTGCCCGCCTGGGGGCTATTTCCGCCCTTGGTGGCCCGCTACAGCGGCTGGCCGCGCCAGCGGACGAACGCTTCCATGGCAAAGTATTCCGGCAACCCGATACGGTTGTAGCTTTCGGCCGTGTGGCGGTTGCGATCCTCGGCCCGTTGCCAGAACTCCCGCGAGTCGGTGCCCGGGAAAGGAGCCGTGTCCTTTTGCGACTCGTGCCGGAAGATGGCGATTTTCTTTTGTTCCAGGTCGCGGGGGCTCAGCGGCACAGCCAGCTCGATCTGGTGCAAGGGCCACTCCTGCCACGCTCCGCGATAGAGCAGCGCCTCGGGCACCGGCTCGCCTGCCCGGCGCAGCTCCTCCAGCGCGGCCAGAATGGCCTGGGCACAGAGCCGATGGGTTCCGTGCGGGTCAGACAAGTCGCCGGCAATGTAAACCTGGCGAGGCTCCACGCGGCGGATCAACTCCAGCACGATCCGCACGTCTTCTTCGCCGATGGGTTTTTTGTCCACCTGGCCGGTCTTGTAAAACGGCATGTCCAGAAAGTGCAGGTGTTCTTCCCGGCAGCCGCACACGGCCGCGGCGGCCTTGGCCTCGCTCCAGCGAATCAGCTCCTTGATCCGTTGCACGTCCGGATGGTCCGGCTCCCCGGGCCGCTTGCGGCGCAGGTGTTCCAGCACCCGCTGCTCAAACTGCACGCTCTTCTCTTCGTCGATGCCGAAGCGGCGATTGAACTCCGCCACCAGGTCCACCAACCGCTGGGCGTCGTGGTCGAACACGGCGATGTTGCCGCTGGTCATGTAGGCCACGTGCACCTCGTGTCCGTCCTGCACCAGCCGGATGAGCGTGCCGCCCATGCTGATCACGTCGTCGTCCGGGTGGGGACTGAACACCAGCACCCGCTGCGGCTCCTTGCCGGCCGGGTGATAGACGATGGTGTCCATCATCCAGCGGAAGACGCGATGGGCCAGCCGGGAAGCGGGGCCCTGCTCGCGCAGCAGCTGGTGCAGCCCGTGGGCGCGAAAGTCGTCGTCGTCCAGTTTCAACAAGGCCTTGCCCGTCTGCTCGCACAGCCAGAGCACGGCCCGTTTGACCAGCGGGTCGTTCCAGGCCACCGGTCCCAGCTTCCAGGGGGTGGCCACGGCCGACAGTTGGGCCGCGGCCGCTTCGTCCAGCAAAAACGAAGCGTCCGAATGATGCCGCAACAGGCTGGCCGGCAGGTGTTCGCCGGCCGGTTCCTCGGCCGCTTTGCGCACCACCTCGGCCTTGTGCTCACCCAGGGCCATGAGGATGATCTTGCGGGCCTCCAGGATGGTGCCCAAGCCCAGGGTGATCGCCTGGGTGGGCACGTTCTCCTTGCCGAAGAACTGGTTGGCCAGGTCGGCCCGCGTGCCCGGATCCAGCGTGACCAGCTGCGTGCGTCCCTGCCGGGGGCTGTAGGGTTCGTTGAAGCCGATGTGCCCGTCGCGGCCGATGCCCAACAGCATCAGGTCGATCCCCCCGGCCCGCTGGATCCGCTCCTCGTACCGGCGGCATTCCTCCTCGACGTGTTCCAGCGGCACGGTGCCGTCGGGAAAGTGGATGTTCTCCGGGCGGATGTTCACGTGGCGGAAGAACCGCTGCTGCATCTGCGTGTGGTGACTCTGGGGGGCGTCGGCACCCAGGCCGTAAAACTCGTCGATGCTGAACACCACCACGTTGGAAAAATCCAGGCCTTCGTCGCGATGCATGCGGATCAGCTCGCGGTACACCCCCTGGGGGGTGCTTCCGGTGGGGAGGCCCAGCACCGCCTTCTGTCCGAAGGAGTTCCGTTGGCGAACGAGCGCAGCCACGGTTTCGGCCACACTGCGAGCCAGATCCTCGTGGCTGTCGAACACAAAACAGGGAATCTGCGTCCCTCGCACGCTGCGAGCCCGATGAGTCGAAGTGCCGCTCAATACCGTCGTGGTCATAGGTGGTGGGATTTTTGGGAAAAGGGTCACACACCGCACGGGCATAGCCGGCGGGCAGGCATCGGGGGCAAGGCATCCCCTCGGGCAGCTTGGGCTTTCCGGAGGGGCCCGCCTTCAGGTCTATTGTGGCATCCCGCGGGCCGCGTTTCCATGCCCGAAAACGCAGACAGGGCTGCGCAACAACACCAGAACACAAGAGACCGGCCGGCAGGTGAACACTTGACGTGGTGCTTCTGCGTCCCGGCGAGCCGGGAGCGTCAGCTCGGGGAGGGCATGGAGGCATGGAGGCTTGGGGCTTGGAGGCTTGGCGAGCCGCGGGCGTAAGCCCGCGGAGGGTGACAGATCGGCTTGCGGCTTGCGCCGTGCGGCTTGCGCTGGGTGCTTCCGCACCGAGGGCTTGGAGGCTTGGAGGCTTGGCGAGCCGCGGGCGTAAGCCCGCGGTTGAACGGCGAGCCGCCGGCGTCAGCCGGCGGTTAGAGAGCGAGCCGGGAGCGTAAGCTCCCGGAGACGATATAAGAAAGCGGCACATGATTGCCGCACTCTTCGTGGGCTTACGCCCACGGCTCGCGGCTGCAAGTACAAGCTCCACCGGCAAAAATAACCGCGTGCTCAAAGATCGGCTCGCCAAACGGTGAGCCCAAACGACGGTAGCACTCCTCCGGCAAACCAGACGCCCCAGCTTGCGGCAAGGCGGCGCCTACGTGCTGGGTTGCTGTTTCTTGGCTGTGGATTCGAGGACCGACGAGCCGGAATCTTCGGACTTTTGGTCCTTTTGCTTGGGCAGCGGCACCACGGGCGTAGGCTCTCCGTAGCGGCGCTGCAGCGTGGGGAGAATCCCCTGGCCCGGTGTGGCGGACGCTTCCGGTTGTGCCTTCCCGGGCAGGGCGCTGGCCCCTTTCGGCTGCGGCAACCCAGGCAGAGTGGCACCGGCAGGAGCTTTCGGCTCGGGGATCGGCTCCAGCGGGGCCGGTTCCAGATGGTTCGCTTCCGGCTGGGAGGAACCGCCCGGCTGGGACGGTTGGGAGGTGGTGGCCGAGGGCAGCTCGTCGCCGAAGAAGCGGGTCGTTTTCTGCTCGCCCAACTGGATGCTCAGCGACGGGCACACTGCTTCCACTCGCACCACGTGACTGCCCGGCTGAAGCGCCCGGCAGCGAATTTTCACCACCTGTTTTTTGCCTGCGGCTACCAGGTCGATCGAAGCGCCGATCTGCGAGCCTTGCATCTGGAACTTTTCGCCCACCCCTTCCACTTGCAGCGGCTGCAACTGGGGCGAAAGCTGCACGCGCAGATAGATCGACTCGGCCGCCTTGGTCCCCTGGTTAGAGAGGATCACCTGGTAGGTGATTTCCTTGCCTACCGGGACGGCGCCTCGGGGGCCTTTCAGGTCCAGGTCCAGGTCGGCCAGGCCGACCACCTGGGTTTGCAGCCTGGCGGCCGCCTCAAGCTGCGGTTTTCCCTTGGCTTTTACCCGCAGCGTGTTCTGCCCCTCGGCGGTCCATTCCAGTTGCGCCTTCAGGGCGAGGCTTTCGCCGGGTCCCAAGCGGCCCACTTTCCAGCGAATCACCCTTTGCTTCTCGTCGTAGTGGCCGCTGTGCGAACTGTCCAGGTAGCGGGCCGTGGAGGGGAGTTGGGCCTCGATGACCACCTCTCGGGCCGGGCCGTCCCCCCGATTGCTCACTTCCACGCGGTAGTCGGCCTGGGTGCCGGCGTAGCGGAACTTGGGACCTTGCACCGCCACGGCCAGTTGGGCCCGAAGCACCTGCACCTGCTTGGCGCTGGTGGCCGTGATGCCTCCCTCGGCCGTGGCTTCCACTTGGATGTTCAGCGTGCCGCGGCGGCGAGCCACCAGCTCCACCTCGACCACCTTCCGCCCCCCGGCAGGGATGGTACCCAAGGTGTGCTCGTCGGCCTGGTCGGTAGGATCGATGGGCAACAGGCGGATTTTCACGTTCTTGGCGTCCGCGGTGCCGGGATTGCTGAACGTGAGCCGGTAGATGGCCCGGCGGCCGAACTCCACCTGGTCCGGACCGGTAAGCGAAAGCTCCAGCCGGGCCTCCTTCACGGCGATCTGCAACCGCGAGTCCAGCGGCTGGGTGATCCAGCGCACCTGCAGGGCCACGGGACGGTTTTGCGTGGGACGCAGCTTCAACGCCAGCTCGGTCTGGTTGCCGGGGGCAAGCTGTTCCAGGTGCCACTGCAGGGTGCGATTACCTCCGCTGCCCTGGATGTGCGCCTTGCCCTGCGAAGCCCGCGTGTGGACCACTTCCACCCAGGCCGGGATGGCCAGCGTGACGATGATCCCTTGGGCGTTGACCTGCCCGGCGTTCTTCACCCGGATGCGATACTCGGCCTCTTGCCCCACCACCAGCTCCTTCGGTCCCAGCGTCTGCACGGCCAGCGTGGGGCTGAGAGCCACCAGCAGGGGAGCCGGTCCGGTTTGGTCCGCTGCGGCCGGGACTTGCAGCGGTGCCGGCTTGGACTCGGCCGAGACAGATGGCTGGGGAGCCTCAGGTTGCTGGGGCACGAGGGCCGGGATGTCTTTTTCCTGCGGGCCTGCGGTGGCC
>JALSGI010000954.1 GCA_026982835.1 Planctomycetota bacterium
AGCGGCAGATTCCGCAGGAGATCACGTTGCTGGTCTATGGGGCCGGCCCGCTGGGACTGCGGCGGCCGGAAGGGGCGCTCCGCAGCCGCCATCGCTACCACTGGCAGCTCCGTCCCCGGGACCACCAGCAGGTGGCCCGCATCCAGAAGCAACTGGCAGCGTTTCGCCGCGTTTCCTGGCGGGAGTTCCACCGGCTGGAAAAGCAATGAGGCCGGCAGACCCGGGGGTCACCGCGGCGAGGGCCTCTCTGCTGGCTGGGGTTCCAGCACCGCCAGGTGATCCACCACGCGCACCACGCCCGGCACCCGCTGGCACAGGCTCAGGCACAGTTGCTTTTCGTGGAAGCTGAAGACCCGTCCGGTCAAGGTGACCACCCCGCCGTGGGCTTCGATCTGCAATCGCTCGATGCTGGGACGGTAGGTCCGCCGCAAGCACTCGTGGACCCGGTGGGCCAAGGCCTGATCGTTTTGCGGATTTACGACGGAAAACATCGCGCCTGCGCTCCTGTGCCGAAGCCGAGGGGGCCAGGGAACCGAAACCCGAAAAAAACCCCGTGCGGCTGTGGGGGATGCAAAAATGGGGCCAAATCGGCAGATTGGCCTTTGGCAGGAAGGGGCCACAAGAGCACAACATCCTTTGCAGCAAAGGCTTATGCCGTGGAGGCCGTTTCTGCACAAAAGAGCATCTTTTTCCAGCTTTACAGGGTGGGAGGCAGCTTTTTCTGGGGTGTGCTGAAAATCGGGGCACGCCGGCGCGCAATAGTTTCACGCTTAAAGCTTGTTGAAAAAACGCCAACTGGCCCTCCCCCGGCTTTGTACGTGTTTAGCCTGCTAGCAGCCAGAGGATCGACGCCGCAGGCGTCGCACTCTGGTAGCCGGGGGTCGTCAGACCCCCGGGAGACAGCGTTTTTCCTTGTCCTTGAGCATCCCGAAGGGATGCCAGAGGGAGGAGCCGCTGGCTGTTTCTGGCACCCCTGGCGGGGTGCTGGGGGTGGTCATGGTGCCTGGTTCCGGTGGTCTCCGC
>JALSGI010000955.1 GCA_026982835.1 Planctomycetota bacterium
TGGAGCGGAAGCTCCCAGTGGCTGCGGCCCTGCCGCCTCCGGGAGCTTACGCTCCCGGCTTGCTGTGATCTGTTTTCTTGCACTGGAGCGGAAGCTCCCAGTGGCTGCGGCCCTGCCGCCTCCGGGAGCTTACGCTCCCGGCTTGCTGTGATCTGTTTTCTTGCACTGGAGCGGAAGCTCCCAGTGGCTGCGGCCCTGCCGCCTCCGGGAGCTTACGCTCCCGGCTCGCCAACCGCCGGCTCACGCCGGCGGCTCGCCACGCCCTCCAAGCCTCCAAGCCCTCCCCGAACCAAATCGCACGGCTCGTGGCGTGGTTCCATTTAGAAACCCAGTCGCGTCGGTTTGTCGCTTGCCCCGGGGATGTAGCCGGTGGCGTTGACGCGGATGCTCCAGAGCTTGTGCCCGGCGGTGATGTACAGTGTGCGGCGGTCTGGGCCGCCGAAGCAGCAGTTGGTCACCATGTCCTCCGGCACGCGGATAAAACCCAACTGCTTCCCCTGGGGGCTGAGGATGTAGATGCCCGCGGGGAACTTGGTGGTGGTGGTTTCGGTGGGGAGGATGGTGCCGGCGGCCACGTAGAGTCGCCCTTGGGTATCGACGGCCATGCCGTCGCCGCCGCGGCCCGGGCTGAAATCGAAGATGGCCTTCTGGCTCTTCAGGTCCACCGAGCCGTCCTCCCGCAGCCGGAATCGCCAGATCTTGCGGTTGCCCTGCAGGGTGAGGTTGTCGTTGTCCACCACGTAGAGCCACCGCTGGTCCAGCGAGATGGCAATCCCGTTGGGTCGCACCACCTCGTGGGCGATGATGCGGGTGAGGGTGCCGTCCGGGTCGATGCGGTACACCCCTTCGACGATCCGCCCCTGGGAGTCGGTCATCTCCAGGTCGTCGCGGGGACCGTAGCGGGGGTCGGTAAAATAGATGCGGCCGCGGCGGTCGATAGTGAGGTCGTTGGGCGAGTTGAGCCGTTTGCCCTGGTAGTGGCTGGCCAGCACAGTGATGGTGCCGTCCAGCTCGGTGC
>JALSGI010000956.1 GCA_026982835.1 Planctomycetota bacterium
TCTTGCAACCACTTGGGCAATTTGCCAGTTAAGCAAGACCCGCTCCAGGGCCGGGGAGCTGTTGCCGCCTTACCGGCCGCTTGCCCCCCATGCCGCTTTGTCGTACCGAGCCCTCGGGGAGCCCATGCACCAGCAAAACTCCAGCAGTCCGAAACCCGCTGTCCAAAGCCCGCACGCCTCTTCCGCCGGCCGGGCCTACCTGGGCCTGCTGGCCGCCGGGTGGGTGTTCGTGGTGGGGATGGCCGTGGCGGGCCCCTGGGCCGTGGGCACCCAGGTGGAGAGCCGCCTGGTGGTGGTTCCGTCGGCTGCGGGGGATTCCTCGGCTGCGGCACAGAAGCTCAAGAGGCAGCTGGAACGCGCCCTGCGGGGAGCCCTTGGGGCCGAGTCGGTGCCCACCCCCCCGGGGCAGCAGGAACCCAAGCACCGGCAACTGGACTGGCAGCGGCTTTCGCTGGCCCAGCGGCAGGAACTGGTCCGGCAACTGGGGCTTTCGGTCCCTCCGAGCCGCTTTCGGGCCTTCTGGGGCGGCGAAAAAAAACGCCCGCAACTGGTGGTGCAGGTGGTGCTGCCCGAACCGGCTGCGGCACCGGCCCGGCTGCAACACCTCCTCCACCGCATCGGCCAGCAAGCGGTGGCATCTTACAAACAGGAGCTCTTCCAGCAGTTGGCCGCCGCGCGGGCCGAAGCCCGGCAGCACTGGCAAGCCCTGATCCAGACCGATCACCGCCTGCAACAGTGGTTGCTGGAGGTGCTAGGGCCCCAGGCCAGCGTCACCCCCGTGGCCTACTGGGAGCGACTTCCCGAACCAGCGCAAGGCCCGGACGGTGCCCCGGTGTTGCCTGCGGCCGCCCCCGAGCCGCAAAGTGCCCCGCCCCCCGAACAAGCAACTCCCGCCCCTCCCGCCAGCTGGGCCGAGCTGACCATCCAGCAACTCCGCCAGCGGGTGGCTCAACTGGAAGCTCAAGACGAAGAACTGGCCGCCCGGCTGACCCCCCAACACCCGCAGCGGCAGCAGCTG
>JALSGI010000957.1 GCA_026982835.1 Planctomycetota bacterium
GCCCTCTTCTCGAGCGAGCTGATGTAGTCGGGGAGGAACTGGCGCGCAAGCTTCATTTGGCCGTGCACGTAGAGGCTGCACGCGTCGTAACGCTGCTGATTGTCCCGGAGCTTGAGAGCTATGCTCTCGTACGGCCTGTAGGGAAAAGCCGTCGCTTTGTCCGTGCTTGCCATTGCAAGCTTACCTCCAGGGGGGACGCAGACTGCGGCCGCCTGTCAGCCGGACGGAGCCTCTAGCCGGGCGGCGGGTGTAGGACCATGCCGCCCCCCGCCGCCGGTCGGGCCGGGGAGGGGCACCTTTGGTGTGGCCCACCGGCTGAGCGCTGAGCCGAGCAATCCCGGACACCTGCCCCCCCTTGGGGCGGTGCTCTGGGGTGCGGCTTTGGACTGCGCTACAATTCCTAACCCCTTTTTTACAGCCGTCACGGCTTCTCTGCACGGCCTACACGAAGGGCCCGTGCGCATCGAGGCCGCTCCGTCCCCGCCGTCGCCTCAGCATTTCCTGCCACTGCGTGCCGGGTACGGGACACCCCCTCAGATAGCCGTCGGTTTTCTTAAGAAATTATAAGGCAACTGTCCGCGTTTTCATAATTCCCATGGCTGCCTGGAGGGAGTGAGGGAATAGGTCTGATGGCAGCAATGCGTCCGGGAATGGAAAAGGGATGGTGCCGCAGGGGCGCCGCTTTCGGAGATTGGACCGAGCCGCGGTAGTCGGACTCTTTGGGCTTGGACGTTGTGCTCGTGCGGGAGACGTTGGAGGAGAGGCCGTGGATTGGGGTTGCGGATCGGACGGGTTGGAGCGGTGCGGTGCCGTTTGGGGGGCGACGTCGGGCCCTTTCCGTAAAGGGGCTCCACGTGAGCCGGCACCTACGGGATCCAGAGAGGCCACGGTCACCCCTGCTGGCGGCGTTTGGGAATACGGCGCCCGTCTACGCAGTGTGTGTGATGGTGCCGGATGCCTGGGCTGCAAGGTGCCGGTATGCCGTGAGTGTCCGGGGTGCCGGCGGGCTATGTGTCT
>JALSGI010000958.1 GCA_026982835.1 Planctomycetota bacterium
CGCGCAGCGGCAAGCGGGCTCGCTTGTATTGCCCGCGAATGGAGCTACGAATGGCCACCTCGGGCATGGCCACGTAGCCGGGCAGGAGAGGGTTTTGCGTTCCCTTGAACTTGGCCACCACCGAACCCATGTGCGGAAAATCGCTCCGCTGTGGCGGTCGGGTGTCGTTATCGCGGTTGGGGAACTGCGTGTGCCGCCCGGTGAGCGTGTAGTAGATCATCGGCGTGTGGTTGTTGTTCGGGTGGCTGACCGAACGCACCAACGCGTAGCGGTGAGCCAGCCGGGCCAGGCGCGGCAGGTGCTCGCAGATCTGGGTGCCGGGCACGCTGGTGGAGATAGGCCGAAACGGCCCACGCACCTCGGCCGGGGCGTGCGGTTTCAGGTCGAACATGTCCTGGTGCGGCGGCCCGCCCAGCAGGTAGATCAAAATGCAGCTTTTGGCCTTCCCTTGGCGCACCTTGCCCTCGTAAGCCGAGGCGGTCGATGTGAACGAGGGAAGCACGAACCCGGCGGCGGCCAGCCCTCGGGCAGCTCGCAGAAACTCCCGGCGCTGGCACACCAGCCCCAGCCGTCCTTGGTTCCAGATAAACATGGCAGTGAAAAACCTTTTGCAGCGAAAACGAGGTGCAATTCCCCTGTTCCTGGCCGTTGGTTTTTGGCTCTCGGTGCTTTTCTCAAAAGTACCGAACCCGCAGCAGGCAACGCAAGCGCTTTTACGCTCGGGCTCGCTGTTCTCCGCCGGCTGACGGTGCGCGGCTCGCCGATTGCAAAAACCGGCGCTTGTTCCGGCTTCGGTGCGGAAGCACCGCCGCAAGACCCAAGACCCACGACCGGCGGAGCGGAAGCTCCTGCGCAAGGCGCACGGCGCAAGCCGCAAGCCGATACTGTTTCTCCCCCCGCTAACGCGGGGGGCTCTTGTTGGGCAAGTTGACGCTCTTTTTCGCACCGGAGCGGAAGCTCCCTGTGGCTGCGGCCCTGCCGCCTCCGCCGACTCAAGTCGGCGGCTCGTCGGCTCA
>JALSGI010000959.1 GCA_026982835.1 Planctomycetota bacterium
GGCGACATCGCCCACCTGGACGAAGAAGGTTACATCTACATCACCGGGCGGCTGAGCCGCTTTTCCAAGATCGGCGGCGAGATGGTGCCGCACATCAAGGTGGAAGAAGAGCTGCAGCGGGCCTTGGAACTGGGCGAGGACGAGCTGCGGGTGGCCGTTACCGGCGTGCCCGATCCCAAAAAAGGGGAGCGGCTCGTGGTGCTCTACATCCCCAGCGGCAAATCGCCCCAAGAGATGCGGCAAGCCCTGATCCAGCGCGGCTTGCCCAACATCTTCATCCCCTCGGCCGATAGCTTCGTGGCCGTGGAAGAGATTCCCGTGCTGGGCAGCGGCAAGCTGGATCTGAAACGCCTGCGGCAAATGGCCGAAGAGCACTTCGGTGCCCGGGCCGACCAGAGATAACACCGGTCGGCTCAGCCGTGCCCGCGCCCCCCTGTGTTGTGTTTGCGTTTTTCTTGCTGCGGAGCGGCAGCTGCGGCGCAACAGCGCAAGCCGCATGGCGATTCGCTGTTCTCCCCGCACTGACGTGCGCACGCTCCTCCGGGAGCTGACGCTCCCGGCTCGCTGTTCCCCCAAGCCTCTAAGCCCCCAAGCCCCTCAAGCCTCCCGCAGCTGAAGCCGCGGGCTCGCCAGTTGCAAGAAGAAACGTTTTTTCTCGCATCGGAGCGGAAGCTCCAACGCACGCCGCACGCCGCACGCCGATGCGGTTTCTCCCCGCACTGACGTGCGCACGCTCCTCCGGGAGCTGACGCTCCCGGCTCGCTGTTCCCCCAAGCCCCCACGCCCCCAAGCCCTCCGCCGACTGAAGTCGGCGGCTCGCCGTTCAACCGCCGGCTAACGCCGGCGGCTCGCCGGGTGCAAGAAGAAACGTTTTTTCTCGCATCGGAGCGGAAGCTCCAACGCAAGCCGCAAGCCGCAGGCCGCAAGCCGATGCGGTTTCTCCCCCCGCTGACGCGGGGGGCTCTTCAAGCCTCCAAGCCCCTCAAGCCTCCCGCGGCTGAAGCCGCGGGCTCGCCGGGTGCGGAAGCACCGAGTCAAGCGTCCAGGTGTTGGCTGGCTAAACGCGTACCTTGCCAAGCTCCGAGGAGAGCTGCCGGGGTTACTGGCCCTGGCGGGCCTGTTGCACCATTTCAACGAATTGGGCCGCACGGCGGCGAATTTCGTCCATATCACCTTGTTCGATCAGGCGGGCCGGGGCCAAGGCCGATCCGGCCCCCAGGGCGAACGCCCCGGCCTGGAGGAACCGCGGTCCGGTTTCCAGGTCCACCCCGCCGGTAGGGAGCAGGCGCACCTGGGGCAGCGGGCCGCGCAGCGCTTTCAGGTAGCCGGGGCCCAGCACGTCGGCCGGGAAGATTTTCACCACGTCCGCTCCCGCCTGCCAGGCACGCACCACTTCCGTGGGCGTGAAGGCTCCCGGCATGCACACCACGCCGTAGCGTAGGGCCACCTCCAGCACGTCCGGGGCGAAGTGGGGGGAGACGAGGAACTGGGCCCCGCTGAGCAGGGCGGTGCGGGCCGTGGGGCCATCCAGCACCGTGCCGGCCCCCAGCAGCACCCGATCCCCCAGCCGCGCGGCCACCTGCTCCAGCACCCGATGGGCCTGCGGCACGGTGAAGGTGATCTCCACCACCTCCACGCCCCCGTCGGCCAGCGCCTGGCAGACGTCCACCAGGGGCTCGGGCCGGGGGCAGCGCAAGATGGCCACCAGGCCGGTTTGCCGGATTTTTTGCAGTTGCGCCAGTTTATCGACCAACGAAGCGGCCTCCGCAGGC
The DNA here is from genome assembly GCA_026982835.1 of Planctomycetota bacterium. Taxonomy (GTDB): domain Bacteria; phylum Planctomycetota; class Planctomycetia; order Pirellulales; family S012-138; genus S012-138. The sequence continues at coordinate 1,773 of JALSGI010000959.1, forward strand.
GAAGCAACCCGGGCCGGCAACACCGGCACAAGCGGGCAAGGGTGCACAGCCCAAATGTCCCTCCTCGGCAAGGGACCATTCAGGTGCTCGATTATAGCGGCCGTGCCGGTGGTGTCGAAGGCGGCGTGCTGGACGTTTGCAACATCTGGCGCCATAATACGTTGCAGGGCGCGTAGCAGAGGGCACCGCGGTGTGGAGCGAGCGATTCGTCCAGTTTTTGCAGACTCCCACGGCCCAACTGGTCATCTGGAGCGGTGTTCTGGTGGGCGTGGTGGTCATAGGATTTTACGTGATCAGCATATTTCGTCCCACTCGGGACAATGGGAGTTACTCCACCAGCGATTGGATTTCGCATTTCCGGGAATTGCACAGCAGTGGTGTGCTGGCCGAGGAGGAATTCCGAACAATAAAAACGAAGCTGGCTCGCCAGATGCAACAAGAGCTGCTGGAGGAGTCGGCCGAGGCGGAATCGTCTCCAGCCCGGAAAAACCAGCGCGATGCGGCACGCCCGCAGCAACCGCTTCCCGAAGCAGGAGTCGATTCCCCTTCCTCGCCCACGGCCGGCAACGGATCGCCGGAATAGCCTGCATGTCGTCGCCTCGCCCCAGCGGGCGGTGCGGTCACGGATGCCCACGGCCACCTGCGGCCCGACGTGCGCTCCATCCTGTGTTTGCGTCCTCGTCCATGCACCTGCGGTGAAGATACACCGGGTGTGATCGCCACGCCGAAAGGAGAGAGCATGCCATCGGGTCGGGATATGAACGTCGGTCGCCGTGACGGTGGGAACAAGCGCAACGCCTTCTGTTCGTTTTGCCGCAAAAGTTACCGGGACGTCGGCCCGCTGGTCGAAGGCCCGGGCGATGTGTTCATCTGCGGCGAATGCGTCGATCTGTGCCAGTCGATCCTGGAGCAGGAGCGTCGCCGCCGCGGGGCCACCAAGCCGCTTTTCACCCACATCCCCACGCCCCGGCAAATCGTCGAGCACCTGGACCAGTACGTCATCGGCCAGGATCATGCCAAGCGGGTGCTGGCCGTGGCCGTGTATAACCACTACAAGCGGCTCAGCCTGGGTGTGGAAGACGGGGAGGTGGAGCTGGAGAAATCCAACATCCTGCTGATCGGCCCCACCGGCTGCGGCAAAACGCTGCTTGCCCGCACCCTGGCCAAAATCCTCAATGTTCCCTTTGCCATCGGGGATGCCACCACGCTGACCGAAGCCGGTTACGTGGGGGAGGACGTGGAGAACTTGCTGCTGAAGCTGCTCCACGCAGCGGACTTCGACCTGGAGGCGGCCCAGCGGGGCATCCTCTACATCGACGAGATCGACAAGATCGGCAAGACCTCGCACAACGTGTCCATCACCCGCGACGTCTCCGGCGAAGGGGTGCAACAGGCCCTGCTGAAGATGCTCGAAGGGACCGTGGCCAACGTGCCGCCCCAGGGCGGACGCAAGCATCCCGAGCAACACTACATCCAGATGGACACCAGCAACATTCTGTTCATCTGCGGGGGGACGTTCGTGGGGCTGGAGAAGATCATCGCCCGGCGGCTGGGGCGTCGGGCCATCGGCTTCAACCAGGGACCGCAGCGCGTCCCGGGCGAGGCCGACCTGGCCGAGCTGCTGCCGCAAGTGACCAGCGACGATGTGCTGGAGTTCGGCATGATCCCCGAGTTCGTGGGCCGCTTGCCCGTGCTGGCCACCCTCACCCCGTTGAGTGAAAAAGAGCTGATCCGTGTGCTCACCGAACCCAAGAACGCCCTAGTCAAGCAGTACCAGAAACTGTTCGAGATGGAAGGGGCCGAGCTGGAGTTCACCCCCGGGGCGCTGAAAGCCATCGCCCGCAAGGCCCTCAGCCGCGACACTGGCGCCCGCGGGCTGCGAGCGGCCGTGGAAGACATCATGCTCGATCTTCAGTTCAACCTGCCCGAGGTGGGCCAGGGGCAGCGGTTCGTCATTGACGAGGACGTGGTGCTGGGGCGTCGCCGGGCCGTGCCCGCGCCCAAGACCCAAAGCAAAAGCGCATGAGGCCTCCGGCCCTTCCCCGCGGCAAACCGCCGACTTGGGCCGGTGGAGGCCGGGGGGGGGACGAGGGGGCGTTTCCGCATCGGTGTAGCGGCTCGGCGTGGACGCGGATGCGGCTGGCCGGAGCTACTTGCGCTGCTCGGAACGCGCTGGGCCGAACTGAAGCAACTGCACCAGCAAGAACCCGCCCAGCAGCACCAACAGCACCACCGGCCACCAGCGGCCCCAGCCCCAGCCCATCCGCCCGGCCACCAGCTCCCCGACCACGAACACGATCAGGCTTAGCACCAGCAGCCCGCAGCCCAACGCGGACATCAGTCCGCGGAACACCTGCTGTTCGCTGTACTGCATTTCGTGCAGTTGGATGCGCCGCCCGCGGCGAAGGCTCTCCTCCACGGCTCCCACCAGCTCCAGCTCGCGTGCCGCGGCGTCGAAGTCGGCATGGGGAAGCTCCAGCGGCCGCACCCGCAGCACCTCCGCCGCAGGGCCAGCGGGGGGCTTTTGCCGGGGTGGCTCTTGCAAGGAGGGCTCGACTTGCTGCCGCGGGGGCTCCGGGGCCACCCCCTGTTCCTTGGCCCACCAGCGGGCAAACCGCCGGGCCGCATCCTCCGGCACCACCTGCAACCGAAGCGGCTCGCCCCCTTCCTCTTCCAGGGTCCAGGAACACTCCGGATGCTCTGCTTGGAGCACCAGGCGATGCTTGCGGCTGAGCAATTCCATTTGGAAGCAGCTCTGTTGGGCCACTCGGGCCGACCATCGCACCAGTGGTCCGTGCGGGCTGGAAAGTTGCAGCTCCAGGTGCTGCCAGGGGTCTTCGGCCCCGGGCAGGGCCGTGGCTGCCACCTGGTTGGGCGGTTCGGCCAGCACGCGCAGCAGGCCTGCGCAGCGGGCCAGCTCCCAGGGCGTCGATTCCCGGCCCTGCTGCGGGCTTTCCCACTGCATGACCACCCGCTCCAGGGGCTCTTCCCACCTCTCCAGCCGCAGCAGCAACACTTCCAGGCCGGGGTGCCATATCACCGGGCTCCAGGCCAGCGGGGGGCCAAGCCCCTCCTGGGCGTGCATCTCCAGCTCGTAGTAAAACATCCACTCCAGGCACATCGGGTGGCAGAGGATCACCTGCAGCGGCTGCTGGACCAGGTGCCGCAGGGGTTCTTGTAGCTCTGCCCGGGGATCCTTGCCTACCAGCACCACCTGCACCGCCTCCGGCTCCAGCAGGGTTTCCCAGTGCGGCAGCACGGGAAATTGCTTCTGTAGCTGTCCGGCGGAAGGGTCGCTCTCCTCTGCCGGTGCCCACCAGCCCCACGGCCTCGCACCTTGCTGCAAGAACGCTGCGGCCAGCCGTGCCAGATGCCAGCCGCTGCCCAAGGCTGCTACCGACCAGCGGGGAGTTTCTTGCTTGGTGTTGTTCACGGGGGTAACCGATTGCTGGCAGGGGGTTTTTTCCGGGCCGAAGGCTGCCTGCGGGGTGGCGAGCCTGCGGAGAGTGCCAGGGACGGGAAAAGGAAACGTGCAGAAACCACCAGCGGGCATTATCGTTTGCCGCCGGGGGTTTGGCCAGCCGGAGAGCGTGCTTCGGGCCGGACTAGCGGTCCCAGCGAGCCAGCGGCTTGAGACGACTGGTGCGGCCCAGGTGATCGGTCAGCAGCAAATCCCCCTGGCACAGCCGCCAGCGGTAGTTGGTCCGCGAACCGTCGCTCCAGGTGACCAGCAGCAGATCGTCTCGGGCCACGGCGGTGCCGCGAAGTGCAACCAGCGGGCGGTCGTAACGGAGCGTGCCGTCGGGTCCCGGCTCGAAGCTGCCGCGGCGGTCGAACTGAAGCACCACCTGGCCCTCAGGGCCCAGGTAAAGCTGCCCTCGCGGAGCCTTCCACCAACCCAGCACCGCCGCCGCAGGGGCCATCTGCACGGTCGGCTCCGCAGGCCGGGGGCGCTGCGGTGCGCGGAGCTTGCTCTGCTGAAGCCACCTCGCCCACAAAGCATGCATCCAGGAAGCCTGCTCCCCGGGGGAGACATAGCCGGTGTAATACTCGCCCCAGGGGGTCATCACGCCCAGGGCGGTCATCACCAGGGGGGCGTTTTGGCCGCTTCGCTGCGCTTGGATCCGCAAGCCCGGGTGGCCGTGCCAGCTGGCTGGCCGAGGCTGCGGCAGGGCGAAGCGGTCCCCGCAGAGTGTGCGTACCACGTGGGCCAATCGCCGGTGTGTCATCCGTTGCGGCACCTGGCCCGGCCCTCGAGGCACGAACGTGGCCCAAATCCCCAGGGGCAACCAGCCCAAGCGCCGGGGGGGCTTTTGCGGGGCGAGCACCAAAAAGACGTAGTTGCCCCGGGGAACGTCTTCCACCCACCAGCGCCGCGGCCGGGGCGCCGAGAGGGCTCCGGCGGCGAACTCCAACTGGTCGGCACTCCAGGCTGGAAGCGGGGCGGCCGGGGTGGCTGCCGCAGCTTCGGGCGAGGTGGGGGAGAGTTGCTCCGGAGCGGTTTTTGCGAGGGAATCGGCACCGCCGGGGGAAAACAGCGCGGGTCCCTGGGCCGAAGCGGCCTGTCCCAAAAGGATCAGCACCGCGCTGAGCACCAGCCCGTTTCGGCCGGAGGCAAGCAACCAATCGGAAAAGGAACGGCGTGCTGACACTTTGCGGGTTCCGAACGTGCAGGTGTTTTCTTCGTACGTGTTTAGCGTGCTAGCATAAGACGAAGCGTTTCCAGAGCAAAAACGACTCAATGCTCGTCCGGCGAGCCGCATGCGTCAGCACGCGGTTGTATTGCCGCTGGCGCTGGTTCTTGCATCCGCGAGCCGTGGGCGTAAGCCCACGGAGAGCACGGCAATCATGCGCCGCTTTCTTATCCTCTCCGGGAGCTGACGCTCCCGGCTCGCCGTGATCTGTTTTCTTGCACCGGAGCGGAAGCTCCCAGTGGCTGGCGGCCCTGCCGCCTCCGGGAGCTGACGCTCCCGGCTCGCCGGTGGCAAGAACAAACGCTTCTTCTCGCCAGGTACGGCAACGTCAAGCCAAAGCCATGTGCTAGCTGGCTAAACACGAACTTTCTTCTCTTGTAAACACATCGGCACAAGCGTCCCAGGCACCGGGCACCCTTTTACGCCACGCGGTCAATCGGCGCGGCCCCTACGATCGGCATGTCCCCTGCAACCGCTTCGGCCCGGCAGGCTCTTTCCTGCGGCGGCGTAAGCTACGCTTGTGGGGCTTGGCCCTCCCCGAGCTGAAGCGCGGTACGTGTTTAGCGTGCAAGCACAAGACGGAGCGTTTCCAGAGCAAAAGAGTGTCGATTTTTGTCCGGCGAGCCCCGGACTTTGTACGTGTTTAGCCAGCTAGCAGCCGGAGGACCGACGCCGCAGGCGTCGCAGCTCCCTAGCCTCACGGTCGTCAGACCCCCGGGAGGCAGCGTTTTTCCTTACCCTTTTGCATCCCGAAGGGATGCCAGATGGAGGAGCGGTCCCTTGGTTTCTGGCACCCCTGACGGGGTGCTGGGTGGGGTAATGGCCGTGCTT
>JALSGI010000960.1 GCA_026982835.1 Planctomycetota bacterium
AACTGCTGGCCCACTTCTGCGGCACGCGGATCGTGGGCTACGTGGTTCAGGTGGGCCAGGTGCGGGCGCGGATCGACGACCCGGCCCAGGTGACACTGGAGCAGGTGGAGCAGTTCCCCGACGGGGAACCCAACCCGGTCCGCTGCCCGGACCACCAGGCCGCCCGGCAGATGATCGACTTGATCCAGCAGGTGCGCAAAGAGCAGGACTCCATCGGCGGCGTGGCCGAGGTGGTGGCCACGGGCGTGCCGCCCGGCTGGGGCGAGCCGGTGTTCGACAAGCTGAAGGCCGACTTGGGCAAGGCCTTGTTCAGCCTGCCGGCGGTGTTGGGGGTGGAGTACGGCGTGGGCTTTGGCTGCGCCACGGCCCGAGGAAGCGAAAACAACGACCCCTTTGTGGCCCGCCGCACGAGCACCCCCGAGGGAGAAAAGATAGAGATCGCCACGCAGGGGCTTCGCCACGGGGGGATGCTGGGCGGCATCTCCAGCGGCATGCCGCTTGTGCTGCGTGCGGCTGTGAAGCCCACCAGCAGCCTCTCCCGTCCCCAGCCCACGGTGACCCGCACCGGCGAGCCGACCACGGTGCGCACCCGCGGCCGCCACGACCCCTGCCTGCTGCCGCGTTTTGTGCCCATGGCCGAGGCGATGGTGGCGTTGGTGCTGGCCGATCACTTCCTGCGCCACCGGGCCCAGTGCGGCGGATAGGCGTTTTCTCTTTTTGCTCGGCGGCCAGGGGGGCGTGTGCGTTTGTTCTTGTGCCCGGCCAGCCGCATGCGTGAGCAATGTGATTGTTTTTGCCGTTGGTGTTAGCTCATGCAGTCGCGAGCCGTGGGCGTAAGCCCACGGAGAATGCGGAAGCCATCAGCCGGTTTCATATCTCTGGGAGCTCGTGCTCCCGGCTCGCCGTTTGGTGTGAGGTTGGCGTTTTTTCTTGCTCCGGCGAGCCCCGGACTTTAGTCCGGGGAGAGCCAAATGAAGCGCCGGTTTGCCGATCTTTCTCCGCCAGCTGAAGCTGGCGGCTCGCCAAGCCCCCAGGCCTCCAAGCCCCCGGTGCGGAAGCTCCGGCGCAAGGCGCATGGCGCAAGCCGCAAGCCGATTCACGCCGTCTCCCCCCGCTGACGCGGGGGGCTTTTGGTTGTGCAAGTTGACGTTTGTTCTCACCCCGGTGCGGAAGCACCAACCCAAGACCCAAGACCCAAGACCCAAGACCCAAGACTTCGTACCCCGCCCCGGGCGGTTGCCCTCGAACGGACTTTTGCTTAGGTTGCTTGACGACAAGGAACGTATCACGCATTGCCGTCCAAGAAGCGCCGTGAAGGAAAACCTCTACACCCACACGCTGGAAAACGGCCTGGTGCTGGTGGCCGAGGCGATGCCTTGGCTGGACTCGGTGGCCTGTTCGTTTCGCGTGCCCGGCGGGTGCCAGTACGATCCGCCCCAGCGGCTGGGCACGGCCGAGCTGACCTGCGAGATGGTCTTCCGGGGGGCAGGGCGGCGCGATTCCCAGGGGCTGATCCACTTTCTGGACGGCCTGGGCGCCCAGTACGGCGAGTCGGTGGCCACGGCTGGAACCCACTTCGGCGTGGCCCTGCTGGCCCAGTCGCTGCCGGAGGTGCTGCCCCTTTACGCCGATGTGCTTCGCCGCCCCTGGCTGCCGGAGGACAAGCTGGACCAGGCCCGCGAAGTGGTGCTGCAAGAGGTGCGGGCGGTGGAAGACGAACCGGCCCACAAGGTGCTGCAAGAGCTGCGACGGTTGCACTACCCGGAGCCCTTGGGCCGCCCCAGCCACGGCACCCTGGAGAGCGTGCCGCAAGTGACGCTGGAAGACGTGCGGCAGTTCCACGCCCGCTACTACCAGCCCCAGGGGGCTATCTTCGGCGTGGCCGGTCGGTTCGATTGGCCGCAGTTGGTGCAACGGATCGAGGAGCACTTCGGCTCCTGGCAAGGGGAGCCACTGCCGCCTGTGGAGCTGCACCCGGCCGGGGAGCCTTACCGGCACATCGAGCAACCCTCGCAGCAGACCCACGTGGCCGTGGCCTTCCCCACGGTCCCCTACCGGCACGAGGACTACTTTCCGGCTGCGGTGGCCGCCAGCGTGCTGGGGCGGGGGATGAGCTCGCGGCTGTTCACCCAGGTGCGCGAGCGGCGAGGGCTGTGCTATGCCGTTTGGGCCAGCTACCACACGCTGCGCGACCAGGCGGCCGTGCTTTGCTACGCGGGCACCACGGCCGATCGCGCCCAGCAAACCCTGGACGTGATGACCCAGGAAATCCACCGCCTGGCCGAAGGCGTCACGGCCGAGGAGCTGCAACGGGTGAAGGCCCAGGTGAAAAGCCGCCTGGTGATGCAGCAGGAATCCAGCAGCTCGCGGGCCGGCACGCTGGTGGGAGACTACTACCACCTGGGCCGCGTGCGTTCGCTGCAAGAGGTGCAACAGCGGATGGACCGCCTGACCCTGGACGAGGTAAACCACTACCTGGCCCAGCATCCGCCCCGGGTAACGACGGTCGTCACACTTGGTCCCAGCCCTCTGGAGGTGGACCTTGGAGTTTCGTAAGCACGAGCTGGAAAACGGCCTCGTGGTACTGGGGGAGGTGAACCCGCAGGCTTCGACCACCGCGGTGGGGTTCTTCGTGCGCACCGGGAGCCGGGACGAGGAGCCGGAGGAGTCGGGCCTGAGCCACTTCCTGGAGCACATGGTGTTCAAAGGCTCCGCTACCCGCGACGCCGACCAGGTGAACCAGGAGTTCGACCGCCTGGGGGCGATGAACAACGCCTACACCTCGAAGGAAAGCACGGTGTTCTGGGCCGTGGTGCTGCCGGAGTTCCTGGAGCCGGTCACGGAGCTGCTGGCCGACATCCTGCGGCCGGCGCTGCGCGAGGAAGATTTTCAGACCGAAAAAGAGGTCATCCTGGAAGAAATCCGCATGTACCTGGATCAGCCTCCCTTCGGGGCCGACGAGGAGTGCGAGGAGCTGCACTTTGCCGGGCACCCGCTGGCCAATCGCGTGCTGGGCACCGTGGAGTCGATCCAGGCGATGACGCCGCAGCGGATGCGGGCCTACTTCCAGCGGCGCTACCTGGCCGGGAACATCGTGGCGGTGGTGGCCGGGCAGGTGGACTTTGCCGCCTGGTGCGAGCAACTGGGGCGGCTCTGCGGCTCCTGGCCCGAAGGCACCGCCCCCCGCCAGGTGACTCCCGCGGCGCGGCACCCGGGCCGGCATGTGCGGCACAAGCCCGAGGCCACGCAGCAATACGTGGTGCAACTGGCCGCCGCCCCGGGCTGCGAAAGCCCCCGACGCTGGGCAGCCGAACTGGCCGCGGTGGTGCTGGGCGATAGCGTGGGCAGCCGACTCTATTGGGAGCTGGTGGAGCCGGGCCGGGCCGAACACGCCGCGCTGCACTACGTGGACTACCAGGGGGCGGGCATCTTCTGGACCACCATGAGCTGCCAGCCCCAGGCCGCCCAAGATAATCTCCAACGCCTGGCCGACCTCTATCAGCAGGCCACCCAGGAAGGCGTCTCGGAGGAGGAGCTTCAGCGGGCCAAAACCAAAACCAAGGCCCGGTTGGCCCTGGCGGCCGAACGCACCCACCGGCGGCTCTTCACCGTGGGCGGCAACTGGTTGGCCTTGGGGGAGTACCTGTCGCTGGAGGAAGAGCTGCGTCGGGTGGATGCGGTCACGGCCGACCAGGTGGCCCAGGTGCTGCGGCAATCGCAGTTGGACCAGCACACCTGCGTAACCGTCGGCCCGCTGGAGGAGGTGTAAACGCGGTGGGCCAAAGGCGTGGCGAGCCGCGTACCGTCAGCCCGCGGAGGAGCCCCAGAGCCCCCCGCGTAAGCGGGGGGAGAAACAGTATCGGTTTGCGGCCTGCGCCGGAGCTTCCGCACCGGAGGTCTTGGGTCCTGGGTCTTGGGTCTTGCGGGGGTGCTGCCGCACCGGGCAGGAAAAAGCGTGTTTTGTGGAAAACAACGTACCTGGTGGACTTGCTTTGATTCTTGCAACGGCGAGCCGCCGGCGTAAGCCGGCGGTTGAACGGCGAGCCGCCGACTTCAGTCGGCGGAGAAGATCGACACGCGTTTTTTCTTGGCTCTCCCCGGGCTAAAGCCCGGGGCTCGCCAACCGTGTGCTGACACATGCGGCTGCTTTTCTGTACCCCACAATCTTCAGCGGGGGGCGTTACTTTTTGGGTGCTGCGCGGCGGCCGCCGCGTACCGGCAGCGGATAGCCCAGCGTGTCCCCGTTGGCCTGGAACCCGTTGCCGTCCACATCGACGAACACCGGGTTGCTCAAGGCCACCGGGGGCATGCGGCCGTAGTTGGGCCCCAGCACGTCGCCCAGTTGCAGGCCCTGACCGATGGCCAGCACCACGATGTGGGTGTCTCGCTGCAGCTTGACTTTCACCTTGTGGTCGAATTTCAGCACACCGGGGCCGAACCGCTCAGGCGTGGTCTCCCGGGTGAAGTTCAAGTGCTTGGCCGGGCGGCCATTGAGATAAATCTGCACGCGGTTGATGTCGTACCAGTTGGCGCACTGCACCCGCACATGCACGGTGACTTCCTTACCCGGGGCCAGCACGTCGTCGCCGGGGATACCCCGCCGCTTGGGGCCCTGGCCCGGGGCTTCGACCACCACCTCCAGAAACGGGGCGCTGGTCATGACGATGTGCCCGGCTTCGGCCGCGTGGACCACGTCGAGCACTTTGATCTTGGCCGGGTCGTCGGTGTTGCTGCGGATATAGTTGCGCCAGTAGCTGGAACCGTGGAAGTTATAGTGCGAGTCGGTATTGACCACCCCCGGGATGCGATAGCCCTGGTTCAAAAGCTGCAACCAGTTGAAGATGCGGTTGTTCTCCAACCGGCCACGGCGTTCGATCAGCCCGGGCCGGATGATGTCGCCCAGAGGATGCACCTCGATCACGTCGATGAACGGGATGCTGCGGCGGAAGCCCCCGTCGGGCTTGCCGTCGGCGTTGCGGTCGTAAAACACATGGCCGATGTCCGGGTGGTTCTGCTGTACCAGCTTTTCGCTCCCGTCGTCCCAGAGAGCCAGGCGTTCAATCTGCACCTCCGGATCGCTGTCGATCTGCGGGGCGCCGTTGTCCTGGGTGTGCCACTTGGGGATCAAGGGGAAGGCGTTCTGGTGGTTGACCGTGCCGGGGCTGTTGGTCAGCTCGATCCCCACGCAGGTGCCCATCAGGTGCTCGGCCTTCATCCGCTTCAGGTGCGGCGTGTAGCTGGAGAGGCGGTTGTGCTCGGTGCAGGGGGCGAACTCCACGTGCTCGCACAACAAGTTCTGCACCCGGCCGAACTGGCTGGAGGTGTTGTCGCCCGAGGGGCTGGAGTGGTTGTGGAAATCGGCACTGATCCAGCCGGGGGTTTGCACGGTGCGGTACATGGTGGCCTCGATCAGCGTCTCGCGGCCGCGCTGCACCTGGATGCGCTGTTCCACCGCGTCGTATTCCGGCCCGTAGCTGATCAGCACCCGGTACTCGCCCGGGGCAATCGGCTGCCGGAAGCGGCCGTGAATGGCATAGACCACATTGTGCACGGCCGTGTGCCCGCTGTCCGGGCCCCAGTAAGGGCTCTTGGTCCCGCCCACCCCGTAGAACTGCACCTTGGCACAGCACGGCTCCCCCTTGGCGTTGGTGATGCGGCCCACCACGTAGCCGGGCTTGGGCAGGGTGAGTTGCTTGGCCTTCTCCTGGGGCACGGAAACGGTGACGCTTTTTTCCCCGCGTCCCGGGGCGCTGAGCACCAGCTCCACTTTGCCCTGGGGCAAGTAAGCCTTCAGGTGGCCTTGGCTGTCGGTGTAGCCGTGCCCCACGCGACGCTTGCCCTTGCCCTGCACCAGGTAGGCCACTACGTCCACCCCAGGAACCGGTTGCCCGTCGGGGTCTTGTACCTTCAGGTCCACCGGGGCCAGCTGGCGTCCTTGCAAGGCGGCAATTTTTTGATGCAAGGCGAAGAGGCTGCCGGCCGGAACCACTTTCACCTCGGTGGTGACCGACTCGCCGGGCTGGAGCTTGGCCTGCCCCTTGGGATGTTTTTCGCTTGTGTAGCGATACGCTGCCCCGAAGCGGCTGCCGCCGGCCGGAACCAGCTCCGCCTCCGAAGCCACGAAGCCGTAGCCCTGGCGGAACCAGCGGTCATAGACCCAGTATTCCCCGCCGGGCCGGCGCCCTGAGCGCTCGAAGGTACGGTCAGCCCGCAGCGAATCGGCCAGATCCACCACCAGCGGTTTCTCGCCCCGGTTGGTGTAGCGCGTGCGCACCAGCACGTAGTCCCAGCCATCGGCCAGGGTGTAGGTGACTTCCACCTGGGGGCGGCCACCGGCAGCGGGAGCCCGCACCGTGAGCGAAACCTGTTTGCCGCGTACCGTGCCGTCAATCTCCTGGGGCGAAACCAGCTGGGTGTAGGTGTAGCGGCCTGCCCCGGGATAGTAGCAGCTCAGCTGGTCGTTTGGCTCGCTGCGCAAGGTCAGGTCGATGATGCACCCGGCGCTGTTGCGCACGGTCATGTTGGCCTTGCGAGTGGGCACGGTGTCGCCCACCACGCAGATGATGCGGTCGTTGCGCAGCACGTAGTCCCCATAGATGCAATCGACCTCCTTGCCGCGGGGGACGAATTGCTTCCAGTTTTCCGGTCCCAATCGGGTCAGCTCGGCAGCGGGACCTGCCGTGGTCAGGAGCAACCAGCTTGCCCACAGCAGCAGAAAGCGGCACTTCATCGGGGGAACTCCTGTTGCAATGCGCATTGACCTGTTGGAATCCGACCGCACGATTGCCCAAAGCCTAACGCATCGTGGCGGCGTTGGCAACGTTCCGCGGTTTGCTCCGGCTGCGGTTGAGCCGCCGGGGCAATCGGCTATGTTGCAAGGGGCTTTACCGTGGCCGTGGAACCGGCGTTTGCAAGCCTGCGAGGAAACTCATGCCTGCCCGGAAGAAAAAAACCGGCCCCCCGCCGCTACCTGAGCCGGATCGCCAACTGGCCCTGCGCACCGTCATGGAGCTGATGGCCACCCCCGGGCCCAGCGGCCGGGAAGGGCAGGTGATCCGTTACCTCATGGACCATCTGCGCCGGGCCGGCTATCGCAAAAGCCAAATGACGCTCGACGAAACCCCCAAGAAAAGCCCCCTGGGCGGCGAGACCGGCGGGTTGATTCTCCAACTGCCCGGCACGCGCCCCGGCCCGCGGCGGCTGCTTATGGCCCACGTGGACACCGTGCCGCTTTGCGTGGGCTCGCGGCCGGTGCTGCGAAGGGGATACGTGGTTTCGGCCGGTCGGCAGAC
>JALSGI010000961.1 GCA_026982835.1 Planctomycetota bacterium
ACCGCCATTGGGCAGGAAGGTCCCGGTCATCACTTACAAGCAATTATCATACCACACGGGAGAGCCAGCGGCGGCCAGGCCCGGGGGGCCACGGCAGAAAACGAAAAAACCCGACCACAGGCGCAGGTGGCCCAAGTGCTGCAAAAGTGCCCGCTCTGGGCCCTGCCCGTGTTTGCCAAAAGCAGCTTGTCGGTCCCCCACGGCCGCGCGCACCGGCAGCTCTCACCGCCAATGCGGCAAGGGGGAGCGGGGCGAAAGCTCTGCTTGCGGCTCGGAAAACGCACTCCGCCGGGTCGAGAACGCGGCCCCCCAGAGGTGGTGGAAAAGCAACGGCTGGGGGGAAGGAACCCACCCAGGCCCAGAAGGTGCCAGCGTCCCGTGGCAGCACCGCCCGGGGGGATGTCGGCGGTCCCAGGGAGCTCGCATGTGGTAAGGATCGGGGTGGGCAAGCCCTTTCAGCCAGCGAAACGGCCGGTGGAAGGTCCACCACGGGGGCCGCAGCGGCGGCACTTCCTGGCTCCAGCGCACCGGCTTGGCTTCCCCGTAGCGACTGTCGTACTTGTCCACGTTCAGGGCATAGGACTGGCTGCCCGCGTACCATTGGGCCTGCGCCTGCTGCCCCAGCAACAGCCAGAAACATCCGCAGCAACTGGCCAGGAACACGAACCGGTGCATGAAGTCGATCCTTTGTCGGGGGCCTAAGCCGAGACGAGCCAAAGCCGCTCCGGACCGCCTCCCCGGAGAACCATCGGCCGGCACAACCCCGGAAAACGAAAAAACCTGCCAGCCGTCAAAGTTTGCCCCCCTCGGCGAATCCGCACGCCGCAGCCGCACCGGCCGGAAGCCCCCTCACAGCCGCAACTCCGGGGGAGAGAGCTTGGCCGGGGCAAACCACTTCGGCTGCCGGGGGGGTTCCAGCACCAGCTCCACCTGGAACCGCTCCTGCGGCCGCCGGGCGTCGATCACCGCCGCCGGCCGCACCCGCACCCAGCTCACCACCCGACCGTTCCACGTGCGGCGATACTCCTGCACGGCGGCCGAGCCGGCCGAAACCCGGCGCAAGCGGTACGTGTGCTGAAGCAGGGCCAGCAGGCGGTCCGGGTTGCCCGTGGTCCCCCGAAAGCGAATCCGCCGCAGGCGCCGCTGGGCGTCGAAGTAATAGGTAAGCGAGCCGGTCAGGTCGTCCGCCCTCGTGCCGGTCACTAACGCCACCCGATAGCCGCCGTAGCGTAGCTGGTCGGTCACGGTGGAAATTCGGCTCCAGTGCTGCATCACCCAGTCGGGGGTGATGGTGGGCCGGAAGACCTCCTCCAGGAGGACGCTTCCCCCCGCCGGAGCTTTGCCGCTTGCGGCTTGTTTTTCGGGCGGCTTGGTGGCTGGGGTGGTGTTTTGGGAGCCTGCAGCCGTCGAACCGGCGGCCCGGACCCCGGCGTCGGCTTGTTTGCCGGAGGGAGCTTGGGTCGGGGAGGACGTGCTTTGCGGTTCCCCCGGCGACTGCGGCCCGGAGGAAAGCAACACGGGCAACCCCACCGCACCGGCGGCGGCCAAAGCCAGGACCAGGTGACGCGACAACATGGCAAAGCCTTTACCCAATGGCAGGCAAACCCCGCGCAAAGAGAAAGCCGCAGGGCTCTTGTCCCTGGTATCGACGCCGCCGCGGTGCCGTCTTCCCCGGGCCGTTGGTCCGGCGTGCAACCCTTGCATTCGGGGAAATGCCTACGGGCGGTGTCACGCTCCCAGGGCGCAGAATTGCTGCTTGCGGCAAAGTTCCCGAACCAAAGCAGAAACTTCCGCCCCGGCGAGGCGGCAACAGTGGAAAACCGTGCCGGTTCGACCGATGTTTGGGCAGAGCCCAAGTTTGCCGGTCGGAAAACCTCATCAGGCCAGGAAGCGATCCAACGATGTCCATCGCGTTCGCCCCACGCCATCGGTCCAAATCCCATCGCCCGGGTTCTCCTTCCAGCCGCCCTCGCCCCAGCGAGGCGGAAAAGATCTTCCAAGCGCTGCGGCAAAGCCCTTACTGGGCGCACTGGCAACTCCGCGTGGTGGAACACCAGGGAGAGATCGTGCTGCAGGGCCGGGTAGGCAGCTTCTTCCACAAACAAATGGCCCAGGAACTGGCTCGCCGCTGCTCCCCCCAGGCCAAAATCGACAACCGGATCGAAGTCTGTTACCGGGGCTTTTGAGGACAGGCCCAAACCGCCTCCCGGCACGAGTCGAAGTACGGCAACACCTGGTCCAACCGGCTCAAGCGGAGCACCTGCTGATCCTGCTCCGAAAGGCCGCACAGGCGCAGCACGCCGTCCCGCTGGGCAATGCGGCGGCGGAGGCGAATCAACTCCCCCAACAGCCAACTGCACACCGCAGGCAGCCCGCTCAAATCCAAGATCACCCGATAGATGAAGTGCCCGTCGATCACTTGCCAGAGCCGTTCGGTCAACTCAGCCGGTTGCAGGCTTTCCGGGGGCTGCTTCAAGTGGATGATGAGCCAGTTGGGTCCCCGTTCCACGCTCCAATACCATCCATCCACGACGACGGTGGCCATGGGTCACCTCGACACACGAGTCCGTTCTCGAAGAATTGAAGTAGATAAACCGATCGTAACGGTTGATCCGGCAGAAGCAAGCGCCCAGGTGATAAGGAAACAGAAGGCGGCGCAAAGAGTCAAAGCAGCTTGCCCAAAGCCCCTAGATTCCACCACCTGGGGGGCACCCAGGCCGGAGTGCCTTCTTTAGATTTCTCGGGCGTTGGGTTCCGGGAACACCGCGCAAACCGGAGTGGGCCACGTTGTGTCGTTCGTGCCGCTTGCTGGTGGCGGGCTGGGATTTTGATCTCGGCAAGTTTCGAGCTTCTTGGGCTGGCGGGAGATCATCGCCGGGATCGCTTGGGCGGCCGCCAAGGCAGCGCTGCCCGAGCCGGAGGCTCTTTCGGCTGCAAACCTTGCCCAACAGCACCAAATCCCGATGGAGCGTCCCCTTGGGGCGAAGCCTGAGCCGGCAGAGAAGAGGACGACCTGCGTTGCGGCACCCGCTGGAAAGTCCAGTTGACCTGCGGCGCAGGCTCCTCGGGCACCCAACGGGCCAGCTGTTCCCCGCTGCGGCGATCCAGACGGAACACCTGCCCGGTGCCCGAGCCATCCACCGGCACCACGTACACCGCCCGGGAGTTCTCCAGCAGGTGCCGCAGTTGTCCCAGGGAAAGCTGGGGTACCCGATGCTCCGAGTCCCGCTGACCCACCAGCGCGGCAATCTCTCCTCCCAAGCGGCTGCGCACCCCACTTGGCTGCCAGGGCGGCTCGTCGGTGGGGGCCGAGGGGCGTGGCGGAGTTTGCTTCGGGACGGGCGGCGAGCGGGTAGCTCCCTGGGCCAGCATCACCTGCAGCGTGTTCTGCGGGCGGCGAAAAACAAAGGAGAGCCGGTGCCGGTCCAGCTCCTGGTAAATGGACCCCAGCGCCGCGTAAAGCCCCTGGTTGTCCGATGGGATGGCCGCGTTGCACACCCCCACCAGGTAGCCTTCGCGGCTGAACAGCCCCCCGCCGCTGCGACCGATGACCGGCTGCCCGGCCGCTTGCAGGTTCGGCGGCCCGGCAAACCGATCCAGCGACGTCACCCGGCTCCGCCACAGCGTAGGCGGCCGCCCTTGATCGCAGCCGATGGTCACTACCGGGTCCCCCACCCGCACGCGGTAGCCCGGCGGGGCCACCGGAGCAGCCACCACCGAAACGCCCGGGCGCACCACCAGCAACCCCAGGTCCCGCTTCAGGTCGTAGCCGATCAACTGAGCCGGCAGGCCTTGCGGAGCCCCCGGGCCGAACAGATCGACCACCACCGGCCCCTTGCCCCGCGAATCCCGAAACAAGTGCCCGCAGGTCAGCACCAGCGCCTTGCCGTTTCGGGCGTCGATGATCGTCCCGGAACCGAACGAGTAGCCGGAAGGATCATTCACCTTGATCCGCACGCTGGCGGCCAGAAGCAAGGATTCCAGTTGCGCTTGTTGCCGAGCCGAACCGGTGCCGGGATTCCACCTGGCAAGAGATGAGCCTTGCTGGGCGGGAAAGCTCTGCGGGGGGGCTGTTGCTTGCCCAGTAGCCCTCTTGCGGAACGGATCGGCCGGGGGGGAGTTGCCGGGGCTTGGGTTGTTTCTTTGCCGCAGATCACGTCGCAGCAGCGAGCGAGCCTTGGCCAGCATCTGCAACAGCCGCCCCCGGCTGGTGGCCCCCACTTGCCGGTCCACCACACGCCCCCGCACCAGCATCACAAAGCAGGGAATCTGCCGCACGCCGTACCGCCGGGCCAGCTCCGGCTCGCGGTCGATGTTCACCTTCCGCACCGGATAGCCCTCTTGGGCCAGGCGGTGCACTACAGGATTCATCGCCCGGCAAGGGCCGCACCAATCGGCGTAGAAGTCCAGCAACACGGCCTCCGCATCCACCGGAGCCGCGGCCAGCGCCGCTGCACACACCACCCAGTGCATGGCACCCTCCTTGGTACCAAGGACAACAGAGGACGTCCCTACCGGCGATCCGTGCCGAGGAAGCAGCAGGTCGGACAACTGTAGCGGCAATCGGGCTTGGAGGACAATCGCAACCGAGCCGTTTCGCCGGAATCTGCTGCTTGCGCCGCGCGCAGTGCTACCACGGCTGAAGACCAGCCACGAGCTTCAGCTCGGGGAGGCGTGAGGGCTTGGGGGCGTGGGGGCTTGGGGGTGTGGGAGGGTGGTCTGTTTGCGCTTCTCCGTGCCCATGAGCTTTTCCTCGGCTTGCGCCGTGCGCCCTGCGGCTTGCGCTTCGTAGGGAAGCGCTGGTTCCCAGGATGAACGCTTCCAGGTCAGCAGGCGCTTGCCCTTGCTCGCGCAAGGCGCACGGCGCAGGGCGCACGCCGAAAAAAACGCCTGCACACTCCGGGAGAGCGTGCAGGCGCGGTGGTTCCGCTACCTGGGGGGTGGGTCTTGGGACTTGAGTCTTGGGCGGGCAGGGATGAGGCTTGTTCTTGGTTAGACGCCTCCGCTAAAGCCCCGCGTTTTCTCGCACTCCCCAAGACTCAGGACCCACGACCCAAGTCTATCGTCTCGGAATCCCTGTCCTGGTGTCAAAGGGAAAAATGGTTGCGATTACGGTATCACCTCCACATCGGGCGGTTCGGCATCGCGTTTGGCAGGCTTGGGCTCCCAGGCGTAAAGCACCTTCCCGCCAAGCAGCTTGACAATGGCCTCCCCATAAGTGCGCCACTTCACCAAATATCCGGGGGTGACCTCGTGAGGCAGCTCGCGATTGATGTCCGAAAGCCGAAGCAGCGTGCGAAACGCTTCTCCGCTGTCCATCTCCCCTTCCAGCTCCCAGTGCGGTATTTTGTCGGCACGGTAACGGTACCGACGGCCGCCGATCTCCAAACGCAACACCACACTCCGAATCATGGCACACCCCGCAAGGCCTTGAGAGTCGCTGCCAACAACTCCGGATAGTGTTTGGCCACCCTTTCTGGGTCTTCGTAAAGTTCTTCCAAAGTTATTGTAGCCACCTCGGTCGTGCCGGTCGAGTAAACCTTGCCCTGGTAGTCCCGAATCCATTGACCCCCGTCGGTTCGCTCCTTGTAGTATTCTTCGTCTGTATAATCCTCACCTTGCAACCTCTTTGGCAAGGCCCCTCGGGTGGCCCGGGCATAGAACTCCTGGAGTTTCTGCTTGGCCCCTGGAACATAGCTTTCCACATGATGGACGATTTCATGCACGGCATCGGCCACGCGGCTTGTTTGCGTGAGATAAACCTTGTCTTGGGCATAGTGAGGACGATGGGACATATTGGGGTCCATCGGCTCATCGACCAGCTCCAGTTCCGGGATTGCCCGGGCCAGGTCCTGGTCGATGAGAGCCTCGACGAAGCGGGCCGCATCTTCCAGGTCGCTGCGGAACTGCCGGGGAAGCTGCTTTACTTTCAGCACATTGCGCCCAGCATTCGGATGGCGTATCGCATCCAGGATGGCTTCCCGTTGCGCTCTTTCCAGCTCCAGGTTCACTTGCTCAAGGCGTTTCAGGAGAGCGGCGCGCACTTCGTCGGGCAGCTTTTCTGCTTGCTGGGAGAGCTTTTCCAAGCGTTTCTTCCGCCTGCGGTAGTAAGCCGTGCGTCGCTGGATTTCCCGGGCGGCTTGTTCCACAGGGCGGCCGGACCGGGCATAGGTCTCCCGCAGCTTCTTTTCTCGCTGCGTAAGACGCGAAATGCTTGCCAGTTGTTCAAGAGCCTGCTTTGCCCGGGGGTGCTCCAGGGGATCAGGCGGACGGCTCCGTTTGCGGACAGGTGGGGAAGGCTTTTTCTGCTGCGGTTTTTGGCGTCCCTGCTGGGGATTTTTCTTGCGGTGCTTGCGTTTTTTGCGCCGCCTGGTCGGTTCGGGCTCCTCGGCCCCCGGTTCCAGAAACCCGAGCCGGGAAACCTGCTGGTAGGCCACCCGCTGCCGTAAGAGCTGCTTCTGTAGTTCGGCACGACGCCGCACCCGTTGCTGCGGCTCTTCGGCCAGCAGGTCCGCCAAGCTCATCAAGTTGCCCTGCGGATCGATGAAATCTTCCCAATCCGGTTCCCGGCCCAGGAGTTCTTTCATCCGCCGGTAGCGCTGCGCGCCGACGGCCTGCTGGCGCTGCTTGGTGCCGGCCTTTTGCCACCACTGGGCCATGTCGTCCACGTCCGGAACCAGCCCCTGGGCCTGGGCCTTTTCCCATTCCTGATCGGCTTGCTGCCAAAACTCCGGCGCGATCTTTTTTGGTGGCCGCAGCACTGGCACGGCCATGCAGCGGCAGTTGGGCTCGTCGGGCAGATCGGGCAGCAGCTCCCCCTGGGAGCTTCGATATTCCCCGTCCGGCCCCTGGCGGTAAAGTCGGCCGTGTCGGGCCGCGTGGTGCGGTCGGGTGTTCTGGTCCAGCACGGCCACCACCTGGAAGGCGGCCAGAAGTTCTCCGCCCATCCGCCGGGTGGCCTCCAGCGTGGCCCGCTCCTGCACCCGCGAGGCCTCGGTGCGGGCGATCCGCTGGGCTTTCCAGGCCAGCCCGTCGGCCAAGGGCTGAAGCCGCCTGCGCAACTGCGGCAGGTCCTCTCCCTGGGAGATGCCCTGGGTCAGCTCCGTGGCCATTGCCGCGGCCACGGGACGGCTCCAGCTTTGCAGCCGCTCGGCCGGGGGTTGCGGCTCGCCGGTTGTGTGCGTTCTCGGAACAGCGAGCCGCGAGTGTCAACTCGCGGAGCCAATCTGCAAGTCAGCGCGTGTTTTTCATTGTCTCCGGGAGCTGACGCTCCCGGCTCGCGGT
>JALSGI010000962.1 GCA_026982835.1 Planctomycetota bacterium
GCAAAGCGGCCGCGGGAGGAGGTCACTCCGACTGAGGAAAGTCCGAGCACGGCAGGACAGGGTGGTGGGTAACGCCCACCCGCCCGATGGTTCCGGGGCGAGGGAAAGTGCCACAGAAAGCAAACCGCCGATGGCGGGTGGGTCGGCTCTCCGAGCCGACAACGGGTGAAGAAGTCGAGCCCGAATCGGTTCGGAGAACCGATCCACCCGCACAGGCAAGGGTGAAAGGGTGCGGTAAGAGCGCACCGCCCGGGTGGTGACAGCCGGGGCATGGTAAACCCCACCGCGTGCAAGCCCAAGCAGCCCTCAGGCCGGTCCGGTCAATGGGGGCGGGTAGGGTGCTCGGGGCCTTTGAGCCCCGGACCGCGTCGGCAACGGCGCGGCAAGAGAAATGGCCGCTCGTGCCGGGCAACCGGCATCGACAGAACTCGGCTTACCAGCTGCGCAGGACCGTTTGCTCGCGGGCCTCCGAGAGATCGGAGGCCCGCGGCCGTTTTGGTTGCGGCTGTGTCTGGTGGGTGCCCTCACTCACGGCTTCTTTCTGCTTTTGCTCTCCCTGTTCTCTCCCGCGCAGTGATGCCGCTTTCAGAACCACGCACATCGTGTTGTCGATGGGGGCCTGCCCGGTTTGACACCTGCGCCGTCTTCAGGTATATTTCGGTTGCGGGAGTGCCTGCCTTGCGCGGCGGGACGCACCTGCAATCGGTTCTGTGACACGAAGAGGGAGTTCTTGCTATGCACGCCAAGCGGGCCACTTCTCCGGCAGGCTCGGTGCATCGGCGGAAGTTTCTTGGGATTGCTCTTGGCTCCGTTGCCTGTACGGCACTGGCCGGGGTGTCGTGCAGCGGGCAGCTCCATATCGCGGTCATCTCATGGCGGGCGGTGCTGCTGGCCAACTTGCCGCTGGCCAACTTGCCGCTGGCGGCTGATGGTGGGGCTGGTGGGGGGGAGGGGACGAGTTGCCTGGCGATGCATGTCGTGGGCGAGCAGTCACCGAATATGGAAAGC